>JALTMR010000256.1 GCA_027001525.1 Gammaproteobacteria bacterium | reverse complement strand
ACCTCCAGATCGATACTGCGCAGCACATCAACCGTCAGCCCGCCTTCAACAAAACGTTTTGACAACCCCTTGCTGGAGAGCACCACTTCATTACTCATAGCGTAGCGCCTCCGCCGGCTGTGTTCGTGCCGCCCGCCAGGCGGGATAGATTGTGGCAATCAGGCTCAACAGGAAGGAGATGCCTCCCACCTTCAGCACATCAGACCACTGCATGTCAGAAGGCAGTTTGCTGATCATATAGACATCACCGTTGATAAATTTCACATTCAGCGCCTGCTCGATAGCGGGAACAATGGTCTCAATGTTTTGCGCCAGCGTCACTCCGCCGACCACACCCAGCAAAGCGCCAAAAACACCGATCACCACCCCTTGCACCATAAAGATCATCATGACACTGGCCGGACTCATCCCCAGGGTGCGAAGTATGGCGATATCCGCCCGCTTATCCGTCACCACCATCACCAGGGTGGAGACAATGTTAAAGGCCGCCACCGCCACAATCAGTGTCAGAATGACAAACATCACCAGCTTCTCTGTCTGCACCGCTTTGAAGAAATTAACGTGCTGGCGCGTCCAGTCACTGATGAGATACCCCAGCGGTAGATCGCGCACCAACTGCTGGGAGAGCATCGGTGCGTCGAACATATCTTGCAGCTTGATCCGCACCCCGCTCACCTGCCCCGGCATCAGAAACAGCTTTGCGGCGTCGTCGAGATGCACCAGTGCCAGCACGCTGTCGTACTCATAATTGCCGGTATCGAACATGCCGGCTACCACAAAACGTTTGAGACGCGGCATAACGCCAACAGCCGTGACGCTGACCTGAGGCGTGATCAGGGTGACGCGATCGCCGATATCGGCGCCAAGGCGGTCGGCAAGATCCTTGCCCAATATAATGCTGAAGTCACCCGGCACCAGCTCCTGCAACGAACCCAGCACCATGTCATCGCCCAGCGATGAGACCTTTGGTTCCTCGTCCGGCAGGATGCCCCGAATCATGGTGCCGCTCACCACACCGCCAAAACTGAGCATCCCCTCCGCCTTGATAAACGGCGCAACGCCCGTTACCTCGGGGTACTGCTCCAGACGAGGAATCAGGCGCTGCCAGCTCTCCATACCGCCGTCGGCACTGGTAATCACCGCATGTGAGGCGACACGCAAAATACTGCTGCGCAGCTCCTTCTCAAAACCGTTCATGACCGACATGACGGTGATCAGGGCCGTCACACCAATAGCGATTCCGAAGATGGAGATAAACGAGATAAACGAGATAAAGTGATTCCGCCGCTTCGCCCGTGTGTAGCGCAAGCCGACGTAGATTTCCAGCGGCCTAAACATGGGCTGCCACCCCCGCGCTGTTGTTATAGAGCACCTGCTTCCCTGACTTCATTTTAATGTCCACTCATAAACAAAGGAGCCATTGAAATGGCCCCCCTGGTCTAACGGCGCGGGCGTCGAGCCCCGGCCCTGGGTTGATCTCTTCGTGTGTTTTTCTTGCGTGCAGACGAGGCGGGCTTTGCCCCCCGCCGATGGCCTTTGGGCTTCTCTTCGGCCTCCGGCGCAGCAGACAGTCCCACCGATTCGTAGAGATAGTCGAGCTCGGCACGCCCCAGCTCGGACCACGCACCGGTTCTGACGCTGCGATCCAGCTTGATCTCGCCATAACGCAAACGAATCAGGCGACTGACGGTAAACCCCTGCGACTCCCACAAACGCCGCACTTCGCGTTTGCGGCCCTCGGACAGCGTGACATGGTACCAGTGGTTAAACCCCTGCCCGCCGGCGTCACGAACTTCGTTGAATTTGGCCGGGCCGTCTTCCAGCTCAACCCCCTTTCGCAATAATTTCAGCACGGACTTGTCTACCTCGCCCATGATGCGCACCGCGTACTCGCGCTCGATTTCGCTTGAGGGGTGCATCAGCTTGTTGGCCAGCTCGCCATCGGTGGTCAACAGAATCAGGCCACTGGTATTGATATCAAGACGCCCCACAGCGACCCACCGGCCGCTGCGCAACTTGGGCAGATTATCAAAAATGGTGGGCCGGCCTTCGGGGTCGGAGCGGCTGCAAATCTCCCCCTCCGGCTTGTTATAGGCCAACACCCGGTGCTTCTCTTTGGGGCGATAGTGGAGCTTGACGATGCGGCCATCCACATGGATGCGGTCGCTGTACTCGGCCCGATCGCCCAGCTTGGCCACCTCACCGTTAATACGGATCCGCCCCTCTTCGATCATCGCCTCTAACTGCCGCCGTGAGCCCATGCCCATCGTCGCCAGAATTTTTTGAATTCGTTCAGCCATTAGCTTCCTGTCACTACCATTTCGGTCTCTGATTGCGTTACCAAGGGGGTCAGCCTCCGTTTCAGGCTCACTGTTTTTGTTTTAATGCTGAGGCTCCTGCACTGCTGTCTCGGTCGCCTCTTTCGGCATCGCCACCTGAATCTGCTCCGGCTCCTCAGCGAGCGCCTTGGCTCGACTGTCGTCCCCGTCGGCCTCATCAAAATCCAGTTCTCGTTCGATGGTTTCAATGCTGCGAATGTCGGCCAGGTCGGGCAGATCGCTCAAGTTCTTGAGGTTAAAGTAATCGAGAAAGAGCCGGGTAGTACCGTAGAGTGCGGGCTTGCCGGGAACGTCCCGATGGCCGATCACCCTCACCCACTCTCGCTCCAGCAGCGATTTCATAATGTGGGAGCTGACGCTGACACCGCGCACCTCTTCAATCTCGCCCCGCGTCACCGGCTGACGATAGGCAATCAGCGCCAGGGTCTCCAACACGGCGCGAGAATATTTCGCCGGTTTTTCTTCCCACAACCGCGAGACCCAGGGAGCCATAGCGGTTTTCACCTGATAGCGAAAGCCGCTACTCACCTCCACCAACTCGACCCCCCGGGATTCGCAGTCAGCAATCAGGGCGTCAAGGGCGGCGCGAATCTCCGTTCGGGAGGGGCGCTCTTCATCGAGAAACAGCCCCAGAAGCTGGTCCAGCGTCAGTGGCTGGCCGGCGGCCAACAGGGCCCCTTCCACAATATTTTTTAACTGATCAGGATCTCTGGACATCGTGACGCGCCTTGACGTAGATGGGGCCGAAGGGTTCGCTCTGGATCAGTTCGATCAGGCTCTCCTTGATCAGTTCAAGCACGGCGAGAAAAGTCACCACCACACCCATACGCCCCTCTTTGGCCTCAAACAGCGTTGTAAATTCAGTAAAACTATCGGCGTTGACGGCACCCAGTACGTTGCTCATTCGCTCCCGTACCGATAGCGCTTCCCGCTGAATCTGGTGGCTGGTGAATCGATCCGAGCGCACCAGCACATCTTTCAGCGCCAACAGCAGGTCTTTCAGATCAACGTGCAGCTCCGTCCGCGCCACCTTCATATCGGGTGCTTTGGCCCTGGCTTCAAAGGTGTCCCGTCCAAGCCGTGGCAAGGTGTCGATCTCCTCCGCGGCCTGCTTGTAGCGCTCGTACTCCTGCAGACGACGAATCAGCTCGGCGCGGGGGTCACCCTCCTCTTCCTCGCTCTCGGCGGAACGGGGCAGCAGCATGCGCGATTTAATCTCGGCCAGCATCGCGGCCATCACCAGGTACTCGGCCGCCAGCTCCAGCCGCATATCCCGCATCAGCTCGATGTATTCGATGTACTGGCGAGTAATCTCGGCAATGGGGATATCGAGAATTTCCAGATTTTGACGCCGAATCAGGTAGAGCAACAGATCCAGCGGCCCCTCAAACGCGTCGAGGAAAACCTCCAGCGCGTCGGGAGGGATGTAGAGATCGAGCGGCAGCTGGGTGATCTCCTCCCCCCGAACTTTTGCGAAGGGCATCTCCCCTTGCTGCGGCACTGTCTCTGAGGCGGTCGGCATGATCCGATGACCGCCCTAGCGGTACTCAAGCCCCATGCACTGACGTACCTCTTTCAACGTCTTGCATGCCTCTTCCCGGGCGGCATCATTGCCCTCTTTGACGATGTTGCGCACCAGTTTCGGGTTTTGGCTAAACTCCAGAGCCCGCTCGCGAATCGGTGCCTGCTCTTTCAGCATCTGGTCAATCACCGGCTGCTTGCAATCGATACAGCCGATACTGGCAGAGCGACACCCCTCCTGCACCCACTTGTGCACCTCTTCATCGGTACAGACCTGATGGAGCTGCCAGACGGGGCATCTGTCCGGGTCGCCAGGGTCAGTTCGACGTACGCGCTGGGTGTCAGTGGGCATTTTACGCAGCTTTTTCTCTACCTCAGCCGGCTCTTCACGCAGGCCGATCGTGTTGCCATACGACTTGGACATCTTCTGCCCGTCCAACCCTGGCATTTTGGACGCGGGGGTCAGCAACGGTTGCGGTTCAGGCAAAATAATTTTGCCCGCGCCTTCAAGGAAACCAAACAGCCGCTCGCGGTCACTGAGGGTGATGTTCTGCTGGCTCTCCAGCAGCGCCCGTGCAGTGGCCAGTGCCTCGGCATCACCCTGCTCCTGAAAACGTTTCCGTAACTCATTGTAAAGTTTGGCGTTTTTCTTGCCCATCTTCTTGGTGGCCGCATGAGCCTTCTCTTCAAAGTCAGGCTCTTTGCCGTAGAGGTGGTTAAAGCGGCGTGCCACTTCCCGCGTCAATTCGATATGGGCCACTTGGTCTTCACCCACGGGCACCTGCCCTGCCTTGTAGATAAGGATGTCGGCGCTCTGGAGCAGGGGGTAACCGAGAAAGCCGTAGGTCGCCAAATCCTTCTCTTTCAACTTCTCCTGCTGATCTTTGTAGGTAGGCACCCGCTCCAGCCAGCCCAGAGGCGTCATCATGCTCAGCAACAGATGTAGCTCAGCATGCTCGGGAACACAGGACTGAATGAATATCTTCGCCGCACTGGGGTTGACGCCGGAGGCAAGCCAGTCGACCACCATCTCCCAGACGCTGTCGGCGATGACTCCCGTGTTG
>JALTMR010000255.1 GCA_027001525.1 Gammaproteobacteria bacterium | reverse complement strand
CAGCAAGCCGCCGGCCATGCCCAGACTCAGGCGCTCAAAGGTGGCGTCCCGCGCCTTGGGTTCGAGACTGTACCAGTTCAAGCCGTTGCGAACGTAGGAAAACTGCACATCGAAATTCTCAGCCAGCGCCCCTCCCCGACTCAACAGCTCCCCCGGCGTATTGCCCAGCGCCTGAGCCTGAGGCTTGACGGTCACCTGTTCCAGATCGACATCGTAGAACCAGACCTTCTGGCCGTCGGCGATGATCAACTGCTCGTAGGGAGTCTGGTAGTCCCAGCGAAACCGCCCCGGCCGCTGAATGACCAGCGAACCCAGCATGTTTTGCAACTCGCGGCCGTTTTGATCGTAGGTGGCCTGTTCGAAGTCCGCCTTCAAGGTTTTAAAGCCCGCAAGAAAGGCGACAAGCTCATTCTCTTTTGCCGTACCGCCCTCCTGGGCAGCGGCGGCCACGGATAGCCCCGCAGACAGCCATAGAGTGACGCTTACCAGCGCCGCAGCCAGTTTTCTAATCATAAAATCAATCCTTGGGAGGGGGTGGCGCCAACACTTCACGCACACCGTTCGATTGCATCGGGCTGACCACGCCGGCCCGCTCCATGTCTTCCACCATGCGCGCGGCACGGTTGTAACCAATTTTAAGACGACGCTGAATGCCGGACACCGAGGCTCGCCGCGTCTCCGTCACAATGGCAATGGCCTGGTCGTAGAGGGGATCTGCCTCGTCAGCAGCGCCACCACCCGTGCCATCAATGACGGCAAGATCAACGTTGTCGGTCTCCGGCCCGTCGAGGATCTCGTCGATGTAGTCCGGCACCCCGAGAGACTTCCACGCCTCCACCACGTTATGAACTTCGTGATCGTCCACAAACGCCCCGTGCACCCGGGTCGGCACAGCGGTGCCGGGAGGCAGGTAGAGCATATCGCCGTGGCCCAGCAGCGCCTCGGCACCCATCTGGTCAAGGATGGTACGGGAGTCGATTTTGGAGGAGACCTGAAAGGCGATACGCGTCGGGATGTTGGCCTTGATCAGGCCGGTCAACACATCCACCGAGGGGCGCTGGGTCGCCAACAGCAGGTGAATGCCGCAGGCACGGGCCTTTTGTGCCAGGCGGGCGATCAGCTCTTCCACTTTTTTGCCCACCACCATCATCATGTCAGCCAGCTCGTCAACTACGACGACGATGTAGGGCATGGGCTTGAGCGTTTCCGGGGCTTCGCCTTCGGCAGGCAGGTCGGCAAAGGGGTGCATAATGGCCTCCCCCTTGTCGATGGCTTCCTGCACCTTGCGGTTAAACCCCGCCACGTTGCGCACCCCCATCGCCGCCATCAGGCGATAGCGCCGGTCCATCTCCACCACGCACCAGCGCAGCGCGTTGGCCGCCTCTTTCATGTCGGTCACCACCGGGGCCAGCAGGTGGGGAATGCCGTCGTAGATCGACAGCTCCAGCATCTTCGGGTCAACCATAATCAGCCGCACCTGTTCGGGCGTCGCTTTGTAGAGAATGCTCAGCAACATGGCATTCACCGCCACTGATTTACCCGAACCGGTGGTACCGGCCACTAACAGGTGGGGCATTTTGGCCAGATCGGCCACCACCGGCAGACCGCCGATATCCTTGCCCAGAGCCAGGGTCAGCGGCGAGGCGGAGCGGTCGTACTGTTTTGATTGCAGCAACTCGCTGAGACGCACCATCTCGCGATGTACATTCGGCAGCTCCAGGCCAATAAAGGGCTTGCCGGGAATCACATCCACCACCCGCACGCTGATCGCGGAGAGGCCGCGAGCCAGATCCTTGGCCAGATTGGCCACCTGGGCCCCCTTGACGCCGGGCCCCGGATTCAACTCGTAGCGGGTAATCACCGGGCCGGGGTGCACGGCCACCACCTCCACGTTGACATTAAAATCCTTGAGCTTGGCCTCCACCTGGCGCGAGGTCGCCTCAAGCTCTTCGTGGGTCAGCCCCTTTCCGCTGGGCTCTGCCGCATCCAGCAGGCCAAGGGCGGGCAAATGACCATCCAGCATATCTTCCTTGAATAGCTTCTGCTGCTTCTCTTTCTGAACCCGGTCACTGACCTCCACCTGTTTGACAACAGGCTCGATGCGGGGGGCCTTGCGTGCTTTTTGTTTCTCTTCTTTCTTCTCTCGCCGAGCTTCCACCCTGGCGGCCTTTGCCGCCGCCACCGCCGGGGCCTGAGCTGCTTTCTTCGCCTTTCGGGCCGCCATGTAGTCCCGCAAGGCACCGATCCAGCCGCGTACCATGGCGATAAACTCCAGAGTTCCGCCCCCCACCACATCGGCAAGCCAGATCCATGACAGACCGGTAAACAGGGTCACCCCGGTGAGAAAAAGCGCCACCAGCAACAAGGTTGCACCAACGAAGCTAAACAGCCCCTCCAGGGCACCCCCCACGACTTCACCCAAAATGCCACCCGCGTTGAGTGGTAGCTCAGTAGGCGCACCAAAGTGGAGTGTCCCCAGCGCGCAGCCGGCGGTGAGCATCAGCAGAAAACCGCCACCACGCAGGCTGAACTCTGCCAGCGACGTTGCATCCTCCTCTTTCCGCCCTTTGAACAGAAGCCAACCGGAATAGGCCACCATGGTGGGAAAGAGGTAGGCGAGGTAACCAAAGAGGTAGAGAAAGACGTCAGCAAACCAGGCACCCACCACACCCCCGGCATTTTCCAACCCCTTTACCGCCCCACTGTGGGACCAGCCCGGATCAGTGGCGTGATAACTGACCAGCGACACCAGCAGATAGAGCGCCACCGCACTGAACACCAGCAACGCACCCTCGCGCAACCTGCTGCTGATGTGACTACCGGGTTGACTCCTCTTTGTACTCTTCGTGCTCTTCTTTACTGCCTGTCCCAAATGAACACCCCAATTCGTGGCAATCCTGTGCGCCACGGGAAAATAATTCTCAACTGGATTCAACCCCAAGATCAAGCCCGCAAGACAACTTTGACTCAGGCTAAACCCTCGCCTATCATCTTGAACAGTAACGTCTTATGATGATTGATAAAATACCGGACTCGGCTGATATTTATCTTTCATCACGGGCACTGCCGCACCAGCCAGACCTAAGTTTGCACTTCGCTGTGCCGACTTATACCATCTGCACCACGATGTTCTAAAGTTTATCACGCAACCACTATTGACGAATCCGGAGAATCGCATGAGTGAGACCAAGCACTGCCGCCTTTTGATCCTCGGTTCCGGCCCCGCCGGGTACACCGCTGCTGTCTACGCTGCCCGGGCCAATCTAGACCCCGTCATCGTCACCGGCCTGCAACAAGGTGGCCAGCTCACCACCACCACCGAGGTAGATAACTGGCCCGGTGACTACGAAGGCGTTGAAGGCCCGGCGCTGATGGACCGGATGCTCAAACACGCCGAGCGCTTCAACACCGAGGTTATTTTTGACCACATCAACGAAGTCGATCTCAAACAGACGCCCTACACCCTCAAGGGCGATAGCGCCACCTACACCTGCGATGCCTTGATCATTGCCACGGGAGCATCCGCCAGATACCTGGGGCTGGAATCAGAGGAGGCCTTTAAAGGACGCGGCGTCTCGGCCTGCGCCACTTGCGATGGATTTTTCTACCGTAACAAACCCGTTGCGGTAGTCGGCGGGGGCAATACAGCCGTGGAGGAAGCACTCTACCTCTCCAACATCGCCTCCCACGTCACGGTGATTCATCGCCGCGACAAGTTCAGCTCAGAGAAGATTCTCTCCGACCAGCTCATTGCCAAGGCCAAAGACGGCAATGTCACCATCGAGTGGAACCATAACCTCGATGAGGTGCTGGGCGACGACATGGGTGTCACAGGGCTGCGCCTCAAGAGCAACGAGGGCGAGACGAAGGAGGTCGCTGTGGATGGCGTCTTCATCGCTATTGGCCACCAGCCAAACACCGCCATTTTCGAAGGCCAGCTGGAGATGGAAAACGGCTACCTGAAAGTCAAGAGCGGCAGCAACGGGAATGCGACTGCCACCAACATACCCGGCGTTTTTGCCGCAGGCGATGTGGCAGACCATATCTACCGCCAGGCGATCACGTCCGCAGGTGCCGGCTGCATGGCGGCACTGGATGCCGAGCGTTTTCTTGAACACGGCAGCTAACCACCAGCGGTCGAACGAGAGGCAAGCGAAGAGGTTGGCATGATTGAGGAACACAACGAAAAGCGCGGTTTTATCCGCGTGGCGATAACATCTAACGTCGATTTCAGACGCCTCGGTGGCCGCGAAACCAATCAGGGGCAAACCAAAGACCTCAGTGCCAGCGGACTCTGCTTTACCACGCCGGCCACAGTGGAGACAGGCGAGGTGCTGGAGGTCACCGTCCACCCCGGGGCCAGCATCACGCCCCCTCTGGAGGCCAAACTAACGGTCACCCGGGTAGGGCGAGACGAAGCCGCCAGGCTCTACGAAGTGGCAGGCACACTTGAGCACTGACCACCGCACCATCCCATCAACGCAACTGACGAATCCCCGCCTGCGCGGGGATTTCTGCCCTGGCCTTGCCTCTTTTCGCAGATAGCCGCCATGCCAGCCCCCTATTGGCTCGACAGCCACGACGATGTAACGCAATTCCCCCCGGTTGAACTGGCGCTCAACGAGCCCGATGGCCTGCTGGCAGTGGGCGGCGACCTGAGCCCGGCGCGCCTTATCGCCGCTTATCGACAGAGCATTTTCCCCTGGTACAGCGAAGACCAGCCCATTTTGTGGTGGTCCCCCAACCCCCGTGCGGTTCTCTTTCCCGAAGCGCTCCATGTTTCCCGCAGCCTGCGCAAAATCATCCGCCAGAAACGTTTCAACATCACGTTCGACCAGGACTTTGAAGGCGTGATGACCGCTTGTGCCGAACCTCGGAGCTATGAACAGGAGACGTGGATCAGCCCTGAAATATTCGAAGCCTACGTCGCCTTGCACCGTCTTGGCCATGCGCACAGCGTGGAGGCGTGGCAAGACGATAAATTGGTCGGCGGCCTTTATGGCGTTGCTATCGGTCGGATTTTCTTTGGTGAGTCGATGTTTAGCCGGGAACCCAATGCATCGAAGGTGGCTTTCGTATATCTGACCAGCCAACTCCAGCGCTGGCACTACCGAGCCATCGACTGCCAGGTCAGCTCCAGACACCTGCACAGCCTCGGTGCCATTGACATCCCCCGAGCCGACTTTCTTTCGCTGCTAAAACACCACCGGGATCTGCCAGGCAGACCCTCACCCTGGTGCTTCGATCAGGACATCAATCCACTGCCGACACAATGACTCAATCCCTGCGATGCTACGCCACTGTTGAATTCGACTGCAGCTATCTGCCGCAGCAAAAGGCACGCAACCTGGTGCTGGACCCGGCACAGAAAATCGATACCGAAATCTGCAGCCAACTGGCGGATTTTGGCTTTCGGCGCAGCGGCGACATGCTCTACCGACCGCACTGTGATCAATGTCAGGCCTGTGTCGCTTTGCGCCTGCCGGTGCAACAGTTCAAACCAAACCGCAGCCAACGCCGCAACTGGAAACAAAACGAGGCGATCTGCCACTCACCCCATCCAGCGCAATTCAACCCCGAACATTTTGCGCTTTACCAACGCTATCTCCAGAGTCGTCACACGGACAGCAGCATGGCCAACCCCTCCAGGGAGGAGTATCTCTCCTTCCTGACCAGCGCCGGGGTGAACACCTGCTTCCACGAATTTCGTCTGGATGGCCAGCTGATCGCTGTCGCCGTTACCGACCACCTCCCGAACGGCTGCTCGGCAGTCTACACATTTTTCGAACCCGCACTGGCAAGCCGGGGGCTCGGCACCTATGCAATTCTCTGGCAGATCAGGGAAACTCAACGGCTGCAACGTCCCTGGCTCTATCTCGGTTACTGGATCGAAGCGTGCCGGGAAATGCGCTACAAGGCGCACTTTAAACCGCTCGAAGGCTTCCAGAACGACCAGTGGCAGCCATTATCTTAATCAACCCCTTTGCGTCAACCGCAAAATTACGGCAGAATACGCCGCTCATTCGAGACCGCCCGCAAGAAGATGGCAACCCTATATACATTCGGAGATTAGAGTTTAAGTATGGCGAAAGAAGAACATATCGAAATGGAAGGCACCGTAATTGATACCCTGCCTAACACCATGTTCCGTGTGGAACTAGAGAACGGCCACGTTGTGACCGCCCATATCTCTGGAAAGATGCGTAAACACTACATCCGTATTCTGACCGGCGATAAAGTCACTGTTGCCTTGACGCCTTACGATCTGACGAAAGGCCGCATCACCTACCGCGCTCGCTAGCAGGTCTCCGCTTCACGCTTTTTGTCTTTCACATTCACGTAGTCGAAGCACAGCTCGTCATCTTTTACTCGAATAACAACATGACCACCTGATGCCAGGCAGCCGAACAGCAACTCTTCTGCCAACGGCTTCTTGATATGCTCTTTGATCACTCTAGCCATGGGGCGAGCCCCCATGGCAGGATCAAAGCCCCGCTTTGCCAACCATTCGCGGGCAGTACAATCCACTTCCAGAGTCGCCCCCTTCTCTTCCAGCTGCGCTTCAAGCTCGATGATAAATTTATCCACTACATGGGCAATGGTCTTACTGTTGAGTGAATTGAACTGAATGATGCCATCCAGGCGATTACGAAACTCCGGGGTAAACAACTTATTGATTGCCCCCATGCTGTCCGAGGAGTGATCCTGCTTGGTGAAGCCGATCGAGGCGCGATTGACCTGTTCAACACCGGCGTTGGTGGTCATCACCAAAATCACGTTCCGAAAATCGGCTTCGCGGCCATTATTGTCCGTCAACTTGCCGTGGTCCATCACCTGTAACAGCAGGTTAAAAACGTCCGGGTGAGCCTTTTCAATCTCATCCAACAAAACGACAGCGTGTGGTGTTTTGGTGACCGCCTCGGTCAACAGACCGCCCTGGTCATAGCCGACATAACCCGGGGGGGCACCGATCAGGCGCGATACGGTGTGGCGCTCCATGTACTCGGACATATCGAAGCGAATCAGCTCAATGCCCATAACCTGGGCCAACTGTTTGGTCACCTCAGTTTTGCCCACCCCTGTAGGGCCGGCAAAAAGAAAAGAACCGATGGGCTTTTCCTCAGCACCCAGGCCCGCCCGGGAGAGCTTGATTGCGGTGGAGAGCGTATCGATCGCCTCGTCCTGACCGTAGACCACCATTTTCAAATTTCGATCCAGACTACGCAGGCGCTCACGATCCGAACCATGAACAGTCTTTGACGGAATGCGAGCCATCTTGGCCACGATGGCCTCCACATCCTTCACGCCGATGGTTTTCTTGCGTCGGGATGGCGCCAGGAGTCGCTGCCGGGCACCGGCTTCATCGATCACATCAATTGCCTTGTCCGGCAGGTGACGGTCATTGATATAGCGCTCCGACAGTTCAACGGCGGCCCGAATGGCCTGGCGTGTGTATTTAACCTCATGGTGCGCTTCAAAGCGGGACTTAAGCCCCATCAATATGTGAGCCGTTTCATCAACCGAGGGTTCGTTGACATCGATCTTCTGAAATCGACGGGCCAATGCCCGGTCTTTCTCAAAAATTCCGCGATACTCCTGGTAAGTTGTGGAGCCCAGGCATTTCAACTCGCCAGAGGCCAGGGCAGGCTTGATCAAGTTGGAGGCATCCATCACCCCGCCCGAAGCAGCCCCGGCACCGATGATGGTATGGATCTCATCGATGAAGAGAATGCTGCCGGAATCCTTTCTGATTTGTGACAAAACCGCTTTAAAACGTTTTTCGAAATCACCCCGATATTTGGTCCCCGCCAACAGTGCGCCCATATCCAGTGAATAGATGGTGCTGTCTGCCAATACCTCGGGGACTTCGCCATCAACAATCTTTTTTGCCAGCCCTTCTGCCAGGGCCGTCTTGCCCACTCCCGCCTCGCCGACAAACAGCGGGTTATTCTTGCGGCGACGACACAACACCTGAATGGCACGTTCCACCTCAGCATCACGGCCAATCAGGGGGTCTATTTTTCCCTCTTTGGCCCGTTCGTTAAGGTTGACGGCGTAATTCTCCAACGGTGTCTTGGCGGATTGTTCTGCCCCGGCCTCCTCCTCATTTTGAGAGAAGTTTTCGCTCTCTTCCTCCTCTCCCGATACTTTAGATATACCGTGAGAGATGTAATTGACGATATCGAGGCGGGTAATATTCTGGGTATTCAGCAGATAGACAGACTGGGAGTCAGGCTCACCGAAAATGGCCACCAGCACATTCGCGCCGGTTACCTCCTCCTTGCCCGAACTCTGCACATGAAAGACCGCCCGCTGCAGCACCCGCTGAAACCCCAACGTCGGCTGGGTCTCGCGGCCATCGTCTGGCGACAGCACCGGTGTTGTTTCATCCAGAAAGGCCTCTAACGCCTTTTTCAGATTCGACATGTCTGCCCCGCAGGCACGCAATACACCAGCAGCGGCGGAGTTATCCAACAAAGCAAGCAGGAGGTGCTCCACCGTCATGAACTCATGGTGCTTGCCGCTGGCCTCTCGAAAGGCAACGTTCAGCGTGAGTTCCAAATCCTTATTCAACATATTCAACTCCTCCTAACATATGGTAGAGCCCATCTCGCAAGCTATGCTTCTTCCATCGTGCACTTCAGCGGGTGCTGACTCTCTCGGGAGTAGTCATTCACCTGCGCCACCTTGGTCTCGGCAATATCGCGGGAGAAAACCCCACAAACACCAACGCCTTTGGTGTGTACTTCGAGCATGATTTGCGCAGCTTTCTCCTGATCCATTCCAAAAAACTGTTCCAGTATGTGGACTACAAAATCCATCGGTGTGTAGTCATCATTCAGCAACAGCACTTTATACAAAGGAGGACGCTTGAGCTTGGGTCTCGCTTCCTGCAGTGCTAAACCATCATCAGGCCGGTCGTGGTGTGTAGAGTTACTCATAGGTCTCTATCGTGTGAATCGATGTTAGCGAAAGGGGTATTATTGTCCCCTACTCCCCGCCTGATTGCCACAGGCATCAGACGCTTGACTCATCACACAGGCCGAGCACCGGGCCACACCTTCAGCAAAGATTGGTTACCACACACCAAGCCCTCCTTACCTTACGAAATGAATCGACCATTGCCGTTATTTTCTTTAACGCTACATTAGAAAAACCTAATGAATTATCAGACGAATCAAGCACCAAAAAACCCGCCGCAAGCGAGCAAAGTACAGTAAGCAGACGTATTTCCAGGTTCTTGACTTATTGCCTAAAGTGGTCAACATTTAGCGCTGTAGGGGGGGGAAACGAAACAATTACATATCCTCTACATGCGGAGCCGTGGGGAACGGCTTGATTTTTGGGGTAAAACCGCGAGGAAAGTAAGCATGGCAACAGGTACTGTTAAGTGGTTCAGCAATGCCAAAGGGTATGGCTTTATTGCACCGGACGAGGGTGGGGACGATATTTTTGCGCATTTTTCCGCCGTCGATATGGACGGCTACAAGTCACTGAGGCAAGGGCAACAGGTTCACTACGAAGTCACTCAGGGCCCCAAAGGGCTGCTGGCTTCCGGCATAAGAGTAGCGCCTGGTGAGGAGCAGCCTCAATCTGTTGAGACCACAGAAACAACAAATGTCAGTGCCTAAATAGGACTCGACACACAGTGACATAAAAACCGGCTCCCCTTTCAGGAAGCCGGTTTTTTTATATCGAAAATCGGGGCCTGTCCGCCAGAGAGATCAACAGCCCCCAACCCCCACTAAACAGCCGCGATCAGCTGATTCAAGGTATCGCTGGGACGCATCACCTTTTCGGCCAGCGCCTCGTCGGGCTGATAGTAGCCGCCGATATCCACCGCCTCGCCCTGCACATCGCTTAACTCAGCCATAATTTTCTCTTCATTGAGCCCCAGCGCCTCTGCCAATGATTTAAAGCACGCTTGCAATTCAGCCTCGGCGCTTTGGGCCGCCAGCGCCTGAGCCCAGTACAGCGCCAAATAGAAATGGCTGCCACGATTGTCCAGCTCCCCCACTTTACGCGACGGTGATTTGTCGTTATCGAGGAATCGACCTGTGGCCTCATCCAAAGTCTCTGCCAGCACCTGCGCCTTAGGGTTTTGATATGACACAGCCAGATGCTCCAGCGAGGCTGCCAGTGCCAAAAATTCTCCCAGGGAATCCCAGCGCAGATGATTCTCCGCCAACAGTTGCTGAACGTGTTTGGGTGCCGAGCCGCCGGCGCCGGTTTCAAACAATCCGCCACCACTCATCAGGGGCACAATAGAGAGCATTTTCGCCGACGTCCCCAACTCAAGAATGGGGAATAGATCCGTCAAATAATCGCGCAGCACATTGCCCGTGACCGAGATAGTATCCTTGCCCGCCTTGACTCGCGCTAACGTAAAGCGGGTGGCCTCCTCGGGTGACATAATGGAAATGTCCAGCCCTCGGGTGTCATGATCGCCGAGGTAACATTTCACCTTTTTAATCAGCTCCGCATCGTGCGCCCTGTTCTCGTCCAGCCAGAACACAGCAGGCACATCGGTCGCCCGGGCACGCGTGACCGCCAGTTTCACCCAATCCTGAATCGGCGCATCCTTCACCTGACACATGCGAAAAATATCACCGGCTTCCACAGCCTGCTCCATCAACACATCGCCGCCGGCATCCACCACCCGCACGCAACCGCTCGCGGCCATCTGAAACGTCTTGTCGTGAGAACCATACTCCTCCGCCTTTTGTGCCATCAGCCCCACATTAGGCACAGTACCCATGGTGGTCGGGTCAAACGCGCCGTGCGTTTTGCAAAACTGAATCGTCTCCTGATAGACGCCGGCATAACAACGATCAGGAATCACCGCCATCGTATCCTGCAGCTCACCATTTTTATTCCACATCTTGCCGGAACTGCGGATCATCGCCGGCATGGAGGCATCCACAATCACATCGCTTGGCACATGCAAATTGGTGATGCCCTTATCGGAGTCGACCATGGCGATATCCGCCCTGGCCACCATCACAGCCTGTAAATCGGCCTCAATTTCTGCCCGTTTCTCGGCAGGCAACGCCTCAATTTTGCTGTAGACATCCCCCAGGCCGTTATTGATGTTGACTCCAAGTTCAGCCAGCGTACCGGCGTGCTTATCAAACACCTCCTGAAAGAACACGGCGACAGCCGTACCGAAGATAATCGGATCGGAAACCTTCATCATCGTCGCCTTCAGGTGCAACGAGAATAAAACCCCCTGGGCTTTGGCCTCCTCCATCGCCTCGGCCAAAAAGGCACGCAGCGCCTTCTGGCTCATCACGGCAGTATCGATCACCTCAGCCGCCAGCAGCGGCGCGTAGGGTTTGAGCTGCTCGACACGCCCATCCTCAGCCACAAATTCGATCCTGTACTCTGTCGGCTCAGCGACGGTCAGCGATTGCTCGGAACCGTAAAAATCCCCCGAAGACATGTGTGCCACACGGGATTTGGAATCGGCAGACCAGGCGCCCATGGTATGCGGGTGCTTCCTGGCATAGTTCTTCACCGATGCCGGGGCGCGGCGATCTGAATTTCCTTCCCGCAACACCGGATTCACGGCACTGCCGAGCACTTTGGCGTACCTGGCCTTGATGGCGTGTTCTTCATCGGTCTGCGGATCTGCCGGATAGCCCGGCACCGCGTAGCCGTGACTTTGTAGCTCCTCAATCGCCGCCACCAGCTGGGGCACCGAGGCACTGATATTGGGCAGTTTGATGATATTCGCTTCGGGCCGCCTGGCCAGCTGCCCCAGCTCCCCCAAAGCATCACCCATGCGCTGTTCTTCTTTCAGATAGTCAGGGAAATTAGCAATGATCCGCCCTGCCAAAGAGATGTCCCGCGTCTCGACCACCACGTCCGCCGCCGCGGCAAATGCCTGCACCATCGGTAAAAAGGAGCGGGTGGCCAACGCCGGTGCTTCGTCGGTCAGGGTGTAGATAATCTTTGCCTTATCTGTCATATGAACTCTCGGATTGGGTGCCTCGATAGGGGCGACGTGAATATAAAAGAGGCCGCATTTTACCCCAGACCTCCCTTCAGACGATAGTTTGGGTGACAATAGCGCCTCAGCCCCTCCACCACCCAAGACCTCGGCATGGCAAAAATCATCCTCTTCAATAAACCCTATGACGTCCTCTCGCAATTCACCGATACCGCAGAGCGGGCCACACTGGCGGACTACATCAACCTCAAGGGGGTCTACCCCGCCGGGCGTCTCGACCGTGACAGCGAAGGGCTGCTGGTGTTGACGGACGATGGTCGCGCCCAGCACGAAATCGCCCATCCACGGCGCAAAATGGCCAAAACCTACTGGGCTCAGGTGGAACACCTGCCAGACGCGGATGCCCTGCAGCAGCTGCGCCACGGCGTCACGCTCAAAGATGGCCCCACCCGTCCAGCCAAAGCCCGCTTGATAGCGCCCCCCGATATCTGGCCCCGCACCCCGCCCATTCGCCAGCGCGCAGCCATCCCCACCCAGTGGCTGGAGCTGACCATCCGCGAAGGCCGTAACCGCCAGGTGCGCCGCATGACCGCCGCCGTCGGCCACCCCACCCTGCGCCTTATCCGCTACGCCGTTGGCCCCTGGAGCATCGAAGGGCTGGCCCCCGGCGAGTGGCGTAGCGTGGACTGCCCGACAGAGCTGCTCAACCCGCTACCTCAGAGTAAGCCACCCCCCCGTGCCCGACGCGCTCGCCGCCGTTAACGGCCCGTCAAACAGGCTATGGAAAACATGATCAAATCTGTCGCCGCAACTATTCGCGGCTGACGGAAGGGCAGACCGAATTACCCTATAGTTGCATATCACATCTATTAAAGATAAGCTGCACCGCGACCAAGTGAAAGCGGGCGAGAAGGGATGGATAGACAGAACAAAAACCAGCTGATTCTGGAGCAGGCAATCGGCTTCAACGTCAACCGCACGGCTTACCTCATGAGCGAAGAGATAGGCCGCCGTTTCCGCGCCCACGGCTACCCCCTGAGCGCGCAGGACTTCGGCATTCTTCACCTGTTGTGGAAAAACAAAGACCTGACCCAGATGGAGATCGCCGCGCGAATGATGCGTAACAAAACCACCATTACCCGCCGCCTCAATGGGCTGGAGAACAAAGGCCTGCTCTACCGCAGCCCCTCACCGCGGGATCGGCGCTACTTTTTCATCAATCTGACAGATAAAGGCAACACCGCCGTGAGCGCACTATCTCCCCTCGTGGCCGAATTTCAGCAGGAGGTCAGCAGTGACATCTCCGACGAAGACAAAACCATCACCCTCAACACACTCAAAAAAATCATCGCAAAACTTTCCTAACCCGGAGAACTACCCCATGAACAAAACCGCCCCGCTGTGGATCATCATCGCCATACTCAGCGCCATCATCGTCGTCGCCAGCTATAAATTCATCGCCGCTGGCAGCACCGCCGCTTCCGAAGATGGCCGTACCGCTGTCCTCCTCTCCAAAGCCGAACGCCAATCGGTACTGACTGAGATGCGCACCCTGCTGGAGGCCACCCAGCAAGTGGTCAAAGGGCTGGCCGAGAACGACATGAACGCCGTCATCGCCGCCGCCACTCCTGTCAGCAGCAAGGGCCACGGTACCGTCGATTTCAAACTGGCCGCGAAACTTCCTCTCGGCTTCAAAAAGCTCGGCTTCGCCACTCACCACGCCTTCGACGACATCGTCAGCATGGCCCAGGCAGGCCAGCCACGCGACGAGATCCAGCTCAAACTGGTGGAGATCATGGACAAATGCGTCGCCTGCCACGCCTCGTTCCAGCTTCCCGAAGCCAAAGAGTAGTACCGCGCCCAATACCACCGCCTCGCCAACAACAGGCGAGGCTCTCGCCGAAGCCTGCCGCTACGTAAAAAACCCATTTCAGGGTAAAATGCGCCGTTTGTTCCACAAATCCCTGACCCAATGCATACACAAACCCCACAACACGTCATTGTTGGCATGTCCGGAGGCGTCGACTCCTCGGTCTGCGCCCTGCTGCTCAAAGAGCAGGGATTTAACGTCAGCGGCCTGTTCATGAAGAACTGGGAGGACTACCCCGACGGCCACTGCCCCGCCGTCGAAGATGCTCAGGACGTGATGGATGTGTGCGACGTCATCGGCATCGAGATGGATGGCATCAACTTCGCGCAAGAGTATTGGGAGCGCGTTTTTGCCTATTTTCTCGAAGAGTACAAGGCGGGCCGCACCCCCAACCCCGACATCCTCTGCAATAAAGAGATCAAATTCAAAGCGTTCCTCGACTACGCCCTGGCGCACGGCGCCGACAAAATCGCCACAGGTCACTACGCCAAAATCGAAAAGCGTGATGATGGCTTTCACCTGATGAAAGCCGCCGATCACAACAAAGATCAGACCTACTTCCTCTATACCCTGGGGCAGAAACAGCTCGCCAAAACGCTGTTTCCACTGGCCGATCTGCCCAAGCCCGAGGTACGCCGACTGGCCGAAGAGGCGCAGCTACCCAACCACGCTAAAAAAGACAGCACCGGCATCTGCTTCATCGGTGAATTCAAGTTCAAAGAATTTTTGAATCGCTATCTGCCCGCCCAGCAGGGTGAGATGCGCACCCCCGAGGGGGAGCTGGTGGGCCAGCACGACGGTCTGATGTTCTACACCCTCGGCCAGCGTCAGGGGCTCGGCATCGGTGGGCGGCAGGACTCCAATGGCCAGCCCTGGTTTGTGGTCGGCAAAGATCTGGAGCACAACACCCTCATCGTTGCCCAGGGCCACGACCACCCCCTGCTCTTTAGCGATGCCCTGAGCGCCACCAAGCTGGACTGGGTCGCGGGCACGCCGCCCTCAGCGCCCTACCGTTGCCAGGCCAAAACCCGCTATCGCCAACCCGACCAGGCCTGCACCATCACCGAGATCGGGGCCGACCACTGCAAGGTGACATTTGACGAGCCCCAGCGCGCCGTCACACCGGGCCAATCCGTGGTCTTTTATCAGGGTGATGAGTGCCTGGGTGGCGGCATTATCGAACGCACCGTTGCTCACTCGACTAACCATCAGACACAGGATTAAGCTTGACTATGCAGCACAGCTATCGTGAACAGATGCTGGCATTTGCCGGCATATGGCAGGCAGTAAAACTGGTACAGCAGGTGGCTTATCGCGGCAAAGTCGACAACGCAGACGACTTTGAAACCTGCATCAACGCCCTGTTTGTCACCGACCCCAAAACCACCGATGAAGTGTACGGCTCGGCCAGAAACCTCACCACCGGCTTCAACGTCATGCTGGCCCAGTTTGGCGACGCCTCTGACAAACGTGACATGGAGCTGACCAAATACGTCATCTCCCTGATGCACCTTGAGCGACGTTTGGCCAAAAACCCCCAACTGCTGCAAAAAATCGGCAGCGGTATCGACATCGCCAAAGCCCAGGCCGAGCACTTCTCCCCCACCCATGAGAATGTCCTCGCCCGCCTGGCAGATACCTACAGCGAAACCATCAGCACCATCCCGCCAAAAATCATCGTCATGGGCGAACAGGGCCATCTGAGCAACTCCAACAACGCCGCCAAGGTGCGCTCGTTGCTGCTCTCCGCCATTCGTTCCACCGTGCTGTGGTACCAACTGGGTGGCCGCCGCATGATGCTGCTGTTTACCCGCGCCAAAATGCTCAAACAGACCCGGGCGCTACTTAACGAAACATAGCTGTTCAGATTGCCCCTGCTTTGCTGAATGGCTACCGCGAAATTTCTTACTTTTCTATCTGGAGACACCATGGATTTATCAGCTCTGACCGCCATCTCCCCCATCGATGGCCGCTACGCCAGCAAGACCGCTGACCTGAGACCCATTTTCAGCGAATACGGCCTGATCCGTCATCGCGTCCTGGTGGAGGTGCGCTGGCTGCAGATGCTCACCCGGGAAGAGGGCATCACCGAAGTGCCCCCGCTGAGCGAACACGCCAACAACGTGCTCAACGGCATCATCGACAACTTCAGCGAAGAGGATGCACAGCGAGTCAAAAACATCGAGCGCACCACCAACCACGACGTCAAGGCGGTGGAGTATTTTCTCAAGGAGAAGATCGAAAACAACGACGAGCTGAATGCCATCACAGAGTTCATCCACTTCGCCTGCACATCGGAAGACATCAATAATCTTGCCTATGGTCTGATGCTGCGTGAAGCGCGCACCAGCGTCATCCTGCCGATGATGGATGAGACCATCGACGCCATGACCCGGCTCGCCCACCAGTACGCCGAACAACCGCTGCTGTCGCGCACCCACGGCCAGTCCGCCTCACCCTCCACCCTGGGCAAAGAGATGGCCAACGTCGCCTTCCGCCTCAAGCGCCAACGCGAACAGGTGATGATGGTACCGATGCTGGGCAAAATTAACGGTGCCGTGGGTAACTACAATGCCCACCTCAGCGCCTACCCGGAACTGGACTGGCAGGGCATGGCACAAAAATTCGTCAACAGCCTCGGCCTCGACTGGAACCCCTATACCACGCAGATTGAACCGCACGACTACGTGGCCGAATTTTTCGATGCCAACGCCCGTTTCAACACCGTGCTGATCGACTTCTGCCGCGACGTCTGGGGTTACATTTCACTGGGCTACTTCAAACAGAAAACCGTGGCCGGCGAAATTGGTTCATCCACCATGCCGCATAAAGTCAACCCCATCGACTTTGAAAACGCCGAAGGCAACCTTGGCCTTGCCAACGCCATCTTCCACCACCTCAGCACCAAACTGCCCATCTCTCGCTGGCAGCGCGACCTGACCGACTCCACGGTACTGCGTAATCTCGGCGTGGGCGCAGCCCACAGCGTCATTGCCTACCAGTCGGCACTAAAAGGCATCGGCAAACTGGAGTGCAACCCCACCCGCCTGGATGACGATCTGGACGCTACCTGGGAAGTGTTGGCCGAGCCGATTCAGACCGTCATGCGCCGCTACGGCATCGAAAAGCCCTACGAAAAACTCAAGGAGTTGACCCGCGGCAAAGGCATCGACAAGGCAAGCCTGCAAACCTTCATCCAGAACCTCGACATTCCCGAGCCCGAGAAAACCCGCCTGATGGAACTGACCCCGGCCAACTACATCGGCAACGCCATCGAACAGGCAAAGTCGTTGTAACAGTTATGACAGACAACCAACCGGTCACGCTCTCCTGAGATAAAAAAAAGGGGGGGTGACCGGCAGGGCAAACGCATCTAAATTCTATTGACAAATCAACGCCTCCATATAGTCGATATTGATTGCTGCCATGCGCATCTTCCTAGCCAAACCTATCTTTCG
>JALTMR010000254.1 GCA_027001525.1 Gammaproteobacteria bacterium | reverse complement strand
GCGCCAGAGAGCGCGACGGGCACATGTTCCACCTGATTCGTCTGCGCTTTGGCTACGAGGATTGCGTCATCCCGTTTTTGCCGGAGCACCCCGTCCGCACCCTCACCCGGGCCAACCAACGGTTGAAGATCGAACGCGACCTGGATCGCGAGTACGATGCCATTGAGCGGCTGGAGAGCCTCGGCTTCGAGGGACTGGCCGACGACAATGAAGAGGACATCATCTTTCTCAGCTTCGTCGACAACGACCCGATGGGGGGCCCGGCCCGCTGGCACCACTTCCTCACCGACGTGCTGCCGACGCTGGAGGCAGAGGGCTGGCAGGTGGAGCGCGACACCAGCTTCAACATCGCCTTTCACCAGGCCAGCGACTGGCACGCCCACATCACCGAGACACCCGGCAACGACTGGTTCAGCCTCCATTTCGATATCGAAATCAATGACCAGCCGCTGGCACTGATGCCACTGGTTTCACAGGTGCTGGAACACTACGAGCCCGACAACCTGCCCGACACACTGACACTGGATCTGGGCAATGCCCAATACCTGAACATCGCCAGCGAGCAGATCAAACCTGTTCTCGATACGCTGTACGAACTCTACAATTCGGAAAGCCTGCAGGAGGATGGCTCACTGCACCTGGCACGCTACGACGCCGCCCGGCTCGACGCGCTGGAGAGCACCACCAACCTCCAGTGGCGCGGTGGCGAGGCGCTGCGACAGCTGGGCAAAAAGCTGAACGATTTCCAGGGAATCCAGGCGGTGACGCCTCCCCAGGGGCTAACCGCGCAGCTGCGCAGCTACCAGCAGCAGGGGCTCGACTGGTTACAGTTTCTGAGGGAATACCAGTTCGGCGGCGTACTGGCTGACGACATGGGGCTGGGCAAAACCGTGCAGACCCTGGCCCACCTGCTACTGGAAAAAGAAGAGGGGCGATTGGACAAACCCTGCCTCATCGTCGCCCCCACCAGCCTGATGAGTAACTGGCGACGCGAGGCGGAGCAGTTTGCCCCCGACCTCAACGTCCTCACCCTTCAGGGGCCTGACCGGCACGGGCGTTTTGATGACATCGCCGCGCACGATGTCATTCTCAGCACCTACCCGCTACTGAGCCGGGACGAAGAGCAGCTGCTGGCGCACGACTACCACTGCGTCGTGCTCGATGAAGCCCAGGTCATCAAAAACCCCCGCGCCAAGGCCGCCCAGGTGGTCCGCAAGCTCAACGCCAGCCAGCGCCTCTGCCTCACCGGCACGCCGATGGAAAATCATCTGGGCGAGCTGTGGTCGCTGTTCGATTTTCTGATGCCCGGTTTTCTCGGCGATGCACGCCAGTTCACCACCCTCTTTCGCACCCCCATCGAAAAACACGGCGATCAGGAGCGCAACCGGCAATTGTCACAGCGCGTCGCCCCCTTCATGTTGCGGCGCAGCAAAGATGAGGTCGCCACCGAACTGCCGGAGAAGAGCGAGATCATCTGCAACGTCGTCTTTGACAAAAAACAGGCCGCGCTCTATGAGAGCATCCGCCTGTCGATGGAGGAGAAAGTTCGCAAAAGCATCGCCGCCAAGGGGCTGGCCCGCAGCCACATCATCGTTCTCGACGCCCTGCTGAAACTGCGCCAGGTCTGTTGTGACCCGCGCCTGCTCTCCCTCACCCAGGCACGGGCGGTAAAAGAGTCCGCCAAGCTGGAGCTGCTGATGCAGATGCTGCCCGAGATGGTTGCCGAGGGGCGCCGCATTCTGCTCTTCTCCCAGTTCACCAAAATGCTCGGCCACATCGAAACCGAGCTGAAAAAAGAGAAGATCAGCTACACCAAACTCACGGGCCAGACGCGCAAACGCGACGACGCCATTGAGCAGTTCAAAAACGGCAGCGCCCAGATCTTTCTCATCAGCCTCAAGGCGGGGGGCGTCGGCCTCAATCTCACCGAGGCGGATACCGTCATCCACTACGACCCGTGGTGGAACCCGGCGGCAGAAAACCAGGCCACCGACCGCGCCCACCGCATCGGCCAGAACAAAGCGGTATTCGTCTACAAGCTGGTCACAGAGAACAGTGTGGAGGAGAAAATTGTCGCCATGCAGGCGACAAAACAGGCCCTCGCCCAGGGGGTGTATCGCCAGGAAAAAGGGGAAGAAGAGTTCAAACTGACCACCGAAGATATGCAGCAGCTCTTTGCACCTTTAGAGCAATAAACTTAACCAGAGACTGACATGACCAACAACGACATCATCAAAAAACTCCGCATCGCCCTCGATCTCAAGGATGCAGATCTATACGAAATATTCGATCTGGCTGAGTTCGAAACCAACAAGGCCACCCTCTCCGGCATCTTCCGCAAAGAGGGCCATAAAAACTACAAGCAGTGCTCCGACGCAATGCTGGAAGCGTTTCTGGATGGCTACATTCTCTACAAACGCGGACCAAAGCCCGAATAACCCCACCGGGCACTGGCCACCCCCGTGCCCGGGTTACGGCACCGACTCAATCGCCCAGACGATAACCATCGGTCAGGGTGTTCAAAAAGGCGATCAGATCCTGCAGCTCCTCACGACTGAGATTTAAATCCCCCATCTCCTCATCGTTCACATTGGCGGCCACTTCCGGGGCGGGCCACTTTCTGTCGGTATCGCGCGTGTTGTAGAAGTCCAGTACCTCTTCCAGGGTGTTAAAAAAACCGTTGTGCATGTAGGGCCCGGTCACGGCGACATTGCGCAGGGTCGGCACCTTGAACTTGCCGTTCTCCGACGCCTTGTTCAATACACCCCCCAGGCCGAGATCGACCACGCCGGCACCCTCACGGTTAAAACGCTTGTCGACGTGATAGAAAGGGCTCTGCTTGAGCTTGGGCACACCCAGGTTGTCGTAGCTGAAATCGGTAAACAGGGGGTGGGAACCATCCTCTCCCTTTTCACTGGGGTGACAGGCGGCGCAGTTGCCCTTCTTCTCATTTTCAAATAGATCGAGGCCACGCTTCTCCTGTGGCGTCAGCTCCACCTGACCACGCAGATAGGCGTCATACTTGGCGCTAAAGGGGCTAAAGAATTCGCTCCGTTCAAAAGAAGCGATGGCATCGGCGAGATGGTCATACGCCCGGGCCACGTCGGCAAAGGCATCCGGACCATACACCGACTTAAACAGCGGCGCGTAATCGGCACGCTCCACTTTCTCGATCACCGCCGCGGCACTGGCATTTCCCATCTCCAGCGGATTCAACAGCGGCCCCTTGGCCTGCGCCTCCAGTGTGGCAGCTCGCCCATCGTGGAAAAAACCACCGAGATAAAGCCCCTCTTTCTGGTCAAAATGGAACGCCGGGGCAAAGGCGGCATAAGCGGCAGTGGGGGTATTACGATTGCCAAAGTGACGCGGATTAACGCCACGGGAGACCGGCAGCTCGGCATCCGGATCGGCAAACCCGGCAGCGGGCAGGTGGCAACTGGCACACGCCTGGCCGGCCGGCTCAGACAGCGTCATATCAAAAAAGAGCTTGCGCCCAAGCAGGCGCTTCTCGGCAGAGGCCTCAGCCGCGCTAGCCACACGCCCCGAATCGGCGTAGGCGGCACCACCCGTCAACACAAGAAACAGCCCGGCAACAACAGAAAGAAGAATTTTCACAACCACACCTTCTTGATAATGAGAACTATTATCATCCATGATATCAAAAACGGCCGGCCATGAGCAAAACCTGCACTAAATAACACAGCCTGACCGAATGGGTGGTGATGAGTTGTATTCAGGAGGTCGAGACCAGCATCGAGCCTGCTCCAGCCCAAAACAGTAGAGCCCGGTAACAAACCGGGCTCTTAAGGCTCTGACAACAATTTCAGCTCAGGGAGACACCTCCCCCTGAGGCGTGCTACCTCTTCTTCGGCGCATACAGGTCCGTACACGTTCCCTCAGCCACTTCAGCAGCAAAATTAAAGGTTTCGGACAGGGTCGGATGCGGATGGATGGTCAGGGCAATATCTTCGATATCGGCCCCCATCTCCAGCGCCAACACGGCTTCGGCGATCAGTTCACCGGCGTTGGTGCCCACCATGGCGGCACCGATGATTTTGTGGTCGTCATCGAACAGCACCTTGGTCATCCCCTCATCGCGACCGATGGAGAGTGAACGACCCGAGGCCGCCCAGGGAAAGACGCCCTTGTGGTAGGTCAGGCCCTCTTTCTTGCACTCATCTTCAGTTTTGCCCATCCAGGCCACTTCGGGGTCGGTATAGGCCACCGAGGGAATGGTGCGGGCATCAAAGAATGATTTCTCGCCGGCTATATTCTGCGCCGCGACTTTGCCTTCGTGGGTCGCCTTGTGTGCCAGCATCGGCTGACCGACGATATCGCCGATGGCGTAGATGTGATCGACGTTGGTGCGCTGCTGCTTGTCGACCTCGATAAAGCCCCAGTCGTTAACGGCAATGCCCGCCTTCTCGGCATCGATCAACTTGCCGTTAGGTGTGCGACCGATGGAGACCAGCACCCGGTCGAAGGTATCTTTTTCCGGGGCACCCTTGCCCTCAAAGGAGCAGACCAGGCCGTCGTCTGCCGGCTCGATAGCGGTCACCTTGGTGTTCAGATAGATATTTTCGTATCGCTTTTTGATACGACGCTCCAGCGGGCGAACCACATCGCGATCAACGCCGGGGATCAGGCCGGAGGACAGTTCCACAACACTCACCTTGGCCCCCAGTGCGTCGTAGACCGTGGCCATCTCCAGACCGATGATGCCGCCCCCGACCACCAGCAGGCGTTCGGGCACCTCCTGAATCTCCAGCGCATCGGTGGAGTCCATCACCCGTGGGTCGTCCCAGGGGATAAAGGGGAGCTTTGTTACGCGCGAACCCGCAGCAACGATGCAGTGTTCAAAGCCGACCGTTTTTTTGCTGCCGTCTTCAGCTTCCACTTCGATGGTGTGAGGTGAAGTGAACTTGCCGTAGCCGTGAA
>JALTMR010000253.1 GCA_027001525.1 Gammaproteobacteria bacterium | reverse complement strand
CAAACGCGGTAAGGCGTACTGATGTAGGGCGTCAATAAGCGAAGCGCATTGCGCCGAATGGAAGGCTCGTTCACACTCACCTAATGCCCAATTATCGTCGCGCCTGGCATCCGGGCGGTACTTATTTTTTCACTGTGAATCTGCTTGAACGGCGGAGCAATGATTTACTTGTGTGTTATATCGACACACTTCGGGAAGTGGTGAATGAGCAAGGTAGAGTGCGCACCGCACACTTTGTTTTTATTTACGAATCTCCTCCGCCTTATAATCCCTCCTTTTATGAATCACCGCCAGCACCTCAATGTTCGGCGGCTTGATTTCGTAGAGGATACGGTAAGAGTAGAGGTGTAGCCCACGGATGTTATCGTCCTTGATCTCCGGTACGACTTTACCGAGCTTGGGTACTTCGTCGAGGATATCGGCTTTCTCCACCATCTCCAGCGTGACCTTGCGGGCGTACTGCTTGGAGTCCTCGGCGATAAATTCATAGATGTGGTGAAGATCGGCCTTGGCCGGGGCGGTCTAGATTACCACTGCTGCTCGATCTCCTGTTTGAGCTTGTCGCTGCTGATGGTGCGACCTTGTTGCGCGGCTTCTTGCCCCTTGCGGACTTTATCTAATACATAGAGGCGGTACATGATCTCTTCCATGTCGGCATCATCGGGCAGGTTGTTGATGGTGTTCATGGCTTCTTGCTTCAGTGGTTGCATGGTGTGGCCTCCTAAAGTTAATCGTCTTGAGCGCCAAGATTGGTTTGGCTGGGGGCTTATATCGTTAATCGTTATCGGCATTCGGTTGATAATATCAGGTCGTAGAAAAGCCCCGAAGCCTTGGATTACTTGACCAGTTTAGGACTCAATGATCCCGAACTCATCGAACGCTTCCAACTAGGCTGTCGCCTGCCGAAGAAACACGGTAAGGCGTACCGACGTAGGGCGTCAATAAGCGAAGCGCATTGCGTCGAATGGAAGGCTCGTTAACACTCACCCAGTGCCCAATTATCGTCGCGCCTGGCATCCGGGCGGTACTTATTTTTCACTGTGAATCTGCTTGAGCGGCGGAGCAATGATTTCCTCGTGTGTTATATCGATGCGCTTCGGGGTGTGGTGAATAAGGTGAAGAAGCCCCATTCGTCCACCTGGCCCTCATGATATTCGCGACTCTATTGCAGAGATGCAGCACTACCGGGCGAATTTTATCAAGCTGCCCTGATTTCTCTGGTAGTGGTTGGTAGTCGTTCGGTGCGGTTTAGATGAGCTGAAGCAATTCGTCGGCGATGTGTTCGATTTGCGTCTGTCGATCAAAATTCGCATAGCGCTGAGCAAAGCGGTGGCTGTTTTCAGTGATGCTGGTTTGCGTCAGCAGTGCGGTGAGTTTGTCTTTGATGAACAGGCGCTTGCTGTGCGGTGGAATATGAAAGCCGCACTGCATTGCTTCAACCCGGGTGGCGAGAATGCGCTGTTCGAGCTGAGAGGGCAGAAGCAGCACCGGTTTGCCCGCAATGAGCGAGGCGCTGACGGTGCCGTGGCCGCCGCAGGCGAAGCAGTCGGCCTCCTGCATGACCTGGGCGATGGCGATGGGGCTGGCGGAGATGTGGATGTTTTTCTCGATGCTGGCATCTTTTGCCGCCCCCGAGAGGTAGGCGATGCAGCGTACGGGCAGCTGGGAGATGGCCTCCAGCAGCGGCTTTAGTACGGGGTGTTGGCTGCCAATGTATACGAAGATTTTTTTACCCTCGCCCTTGGGCCACACGGGCGGGGCACCGTAGTCGCTATCAAACAGGTTGCCGACGTAGTGACCTTGTGGCCGTTTGCCGTAGGGGTCCAGCTCTTCAAAACAGCACAGGTAGTTGCGTTCGACGGCATGAATTTCGGCGAGACTGGCCAGCGGCTTCATTCCCAGCAGCGAGAGGCTCTCGTTGGCATTGTGTAGCGCCAGCGTGTCTGAACGCATCAGGCGTGCGTTGGGAATCTGGCTCCAGGGCCTGAGGGAGGGGAAGGGTGTTCGGGGCAAGGGAGTGCCGAATGGATCACCGTAGATGATCCGGGGAATCCGCATCTCTCTGGTGGCCAGCAGTGCCGTGGGGGCAAAATCGGTAATGATGAGCGAGGGGGCAATCAGCTCGACGGTATCGCGCCAGGCTTTAAGCAGGCCGCTGAGCTCGTTAATGTTGTTGAAGCCCTGGCCCAGCAGGATGTCAGCGAAATTGTTGACGGTGGCCTGGGCCGGCCGGGGGGCATTTCTGGACACCATCGGGGCCTGTAACACGCGGTAGTTATTTTTGATCAGCCGTTTGACACCGGTGCTGATCTCTTTCACAACGAAGACGGGTTCAACGCCACGATTTTTCAACTCTGCGGCCAGCAGCAGCATTCGAAACAGGTGGCCGTGGCCACCGCCGGCCTCCCAGCAAAAAACTACCCGGCGCATGGTCTCTCCTCTGTCTGTTTGTGTCGTGAGCGGCGGCGTATCAGGACGGGGATGAGCAGGGACAGCGCTGCCACCCCAGCGGCGATGCTGAACCAGCCCCATGCCACTATCCGGCTCACCAGATCAAGCGCCAATTTGACCACTTGTTTGCTGTCGGGATGATGGTTGAGCCAGACCACCACGGCGGGGGAGTGATGATAATATTTTTCCACCAGGTAGCGCCCTCCCGGCCAGGTGGTGAGGTAGCGGTCCCGAAAGTCTCGCAGTGTTTTTAATGCGGGGGTCGCTGCATCGCTGTAGATGGATGAGGCGATAAAGCAGCGGTTGTCGGAGTGGCCGCTGGTCGTGGCCAGTGGCTCGCTGGTGATGGCCAGTGTGATGTCGATTTTACCGATGGCGGGGTTGGCATCCAGGGCACCGTTATCTTCCAGCGTCAGGTTCATCGTGCTGGCCTCATTTGTGCGGTGAAACAGGGTTTGCCAGCCCCCTTCTGACTGTTTGCCCTTGATGTCGGTCACCCGGGCGGCGTAGGTGTGGGAGGGGGCAACATCGAGCATGAGGTAATTCTCTGCTGCATCGTTGAGGTTGGCATTGAAGTGGTACAGCTGTGTGCTGCCCTGCGTGAAAGAGGCGGCCTCATCGGTGGATGTTGCGCGCAGTTGCAGGCCCTCAAATGTGCCATTAAGGGGGGTGAATGTTGTGCTCTCGTCTGATTGATCAGTGACGCTGTACTGAGCCGGCGTGGTTGGGTCAAGGGCTTCCAGTCGCAGCGGTTGGTAGTTCGTCCAGACGCTGCCTGATTGCCTGAACCAGACGGTAAAACGGTATTGCCCCGGTTGCTCAATCCGCCCGGTGAGCCGGCCGTCCGGCGACAGGCTCAACCCCGTTGGCAGGCTATCTCCCTCTTGCAGGCCGAACTCCACGGGCCTTGCGCTATTGGTGGTTAAGCGGGTTTGGTAGGGTGCACCAGTGTAGGTGGTACCCAGTGCCAGGGTCAGCCAGCGGTCTGAGTCGATGCCTGTGGAGGCATAGCTGGAGTACTGGTAAATCGGGCTGTTTGTGGTGGGGCTGGTGTAGGGGTAGCGGGCGCGCAGGCGGTAGCGGTATGCCTGTGCCGTGCTGTTGCTGTCGAAAAACAGCCCCTGGTAGGCGGGGACTTCGGCAATGAGGTCATAGCCCCGATTAGTGCCGGGGGCCAGGCGCTCGATGGTGACGGTCTCGGCATTCAGAGGGGCTTGCCAGGTGAGGGTGATTCCCTGCTGATTGGCGTTGAGTTGGACCGATGCCAGTGGGCTTAATCCGGCCCGGAAAAAGAGCGGGTTGGAGGTGTTGCCCGCAGTGTCTGCCTGCAGGTAACCGTTACGGGCCGTGTCGGGCAGTTCGATGAGCAGCTCGCGGTCAGAGAGTGTATTAAATGTTAGCTGGCTGTTGTTTAGAGAGACGCTTTGGACGTCGGCCAGGGAGGTGCCCAGCAGTGACAGCGCGCCGGAGCTGTTATCGCGTTCCACCCTGAAAAGGGTGGGTCGTTCGCCCGTGGCGAGCAGGGCGGCATAGGCATCAAGATAGCCCGGTGCAATCAGGCGGCCCTGGAGATCGCTGTTGCTTTGCACGCTTTGCAGTAGCCTGCTTTTGACCTCCCACGGGCTCAGGCCGGGGGTCGATTGCCACAGGTAGGCCGCCGCCGCGCTGACCAGGGGGGCGGCCATGGAGGTGCCGTCCTGGCTTTGGTAGCTGCCGCGAGCGTAAGTACTGTAGATATTGGTGCCGGGGGCGGCCAGATCGACGCTGGTTAAACCGTAGTTGCTCTGGCCGCTGAGCTGGGCCTGTTCGGTCAGGTTGGCGACGGAGATGACGTTGTCATAGCGCGTCCTCAGGTTGGCAGGGTAGACGGCGTATTTGTCGTTGTTGCCCAATCGCCCGCCTTTATTACCGGCCGCTGCAACAATGAGGACGCCGGCCGCTTCAGCTTCGCTGATGGCGTCGGCAAGTGCTTGCGAGCTATTGTTGATTGTCCATGAGTTGTTGATGATGCGAGCCCCCATGGTGGTGGCGTAGCGAATGGCTTCCACTGCAGCGCTGACGGAGCCTGTGCCGTTGCGCCCCAAAAATCTCAGGGGCATGAGTCGTGCCCGCCAGCAGGCACCGCTGACGCCGAGCATGTTATTTCCCACCGCTGCGGCAATGCCCGCTACGTGCGTGCCATGGCCAAATTCATCCTCGGGAATGGGGTCGTTGTAGAAGAAGTCGTAACCGTTAATATCGTCAACGTAGCCGTTGTTGTCATCGTCGATACCATTACCCGGGATCTCACCTGTGTTGACCCAGAGATTCTCCGCCAGGTCGGGGTGGGTGGTATCCATGCCGGTATCCACAAGCGCGATGATTTCATCGCTGCAGTCGGTTGAGATGTTATCCCATACCGTTTCAAAGCCGGAAAAGGCAGGGGCCCACTGTTTGTTGTAATCCGTGTCGTTGGGGGTTTGGGCAACGCGCACGAGGTAGTCAGGCTCCGCATAGGCGACGCGTGG
>JALTMR010000252.1 GCA_027001525.1 Gammaproteobacteria bacterium | reverse complement strand
AGCCGCTAGTACGACTCAAAGTCGTCGGCCAGAGCGGTGACCGCGGAGCCGCGAGCGAATCACCGAGGGAGGCACACGCCACAGCGACGCTCCCCGACTGGGACGCCTGGCTGGAGAAAATCGAAGCTACCGCCGACCCGGCCGGCAAAGAAGCCCTCTACCGGAAGATGGTGGCAGACCACCCCACCAACGCCACAGCCTACGGCAACTACGCCTATTTCATGGAGGTGGAGCGCAAGGAGTACGAAAAGGCAGAGGCGCTCTACCGGCAGGCCCTCTCTCTGGATGACAGACACATAACCAACATTGGCCACTTTGCCAACTTCATGGCTCATGCCCGGAAAAGTTACGACGCCGCCGAGCGGCTCTACCAGCGAGCGATCGAGCTGGACCCCGACACCGGCATGAACTACATCCACTACGCCGGTTACCTGATCGTCATCAACAACCTGCCCAAAGCGTTGAAATACACCAAACGCGCCTGGGCCCTGAGCAGCCAGAGCCCGAACCAGACTGCGCTACAGGCGGCCTACTACCGGGCACTGATCGCCCTGGCCACCCGCAGCAACGCCAGCCCGGCCCTCGGCCGCCTGAAAACACTGCTGGCGCAAGAGTGTGCCTACACCGAAAACAGTTGGCACCACACCCCGGTCACCACAGCGATGAAATACAAACTCATCCCCGAAAAACACGCCATGATCGAACTCATCGCCGACGCCATAAAAGGGGTGGAAACAACGGCGAATCTGGATGATTTTTCCGACTGGAGGACAGCCACGGCCATTCCCCTGGCGCAGGCCTGGGAGGAGTAGCCGCACACCGTTACCGACCGCCTCCGGCACCGGAGCAGGGATGCAGGCTGCGCCCCCGTGTGCCAAAATAGCGCCCCCTAGCCAACTGCACACATTACGAATTCCCATGAACTCAGTGGTCGAGAACCAGCACACGCCGCAGCGCCAACTGGATAACCCGTTTAAACCCACCCTGCCCACCAGGGCCGGTGAACCTCTGCGCTGGGGGCGGCTCTACGGCAGCGCCTTTGGCATGGTACTGAGCCAGGCCGCCCGGGGTCACGACGGCCCGCTGGTCATCATCACCGCCGATATGGCCATGGCCAACCGCCTGGAAGATGAGCTGCGCTTCTACCTCTCTGCATCGCGGGACGAGATACCCGTGGTCGCTTTTCCTGACTGGGAGACACTGCCCTACGACATCTTCTCCCCCCATCAGGACATCATCTCCCAGCGCCTCGAAGCACTCTACCGGCTGCCCGAGCTGCGCAAAGGCATTCTGGTCATCCCCGCCGCCACGGCGATGCACCGCCTGCCTCCCCGGCACCACATTGAACAACACAGCCTGATGCTCAGCCTGGGGGATCAGCTCGACCTGGAAGCGTTTCGCCACAAGCTGGAGCGCAGCGGCTATCGCTGTGTCTCCCAGGTGATGGAACACGGCGAGTTCGCCGTCCGGGGTTCGATTATTGATCTCTTCCCGACGGGCAGTGAAGCGCCCTATCGCATCGATCTCTTTGATGTCGAAATAGAGACCATTCGCGTCTTTGACCCGGAAAATCAGCGCTCGCTGCACAAGGTGGAATCGATCCACCTGCTGCCCGCCCGCGAGTTCCCCATGACCGATGCGGCCATCACCCATTTTCGTCAGTCCTTCCGGGCCATTTTTGAAGGTGACCCCCAGCGCGCCAACGTCTACCGCGACGTCTCCGACGGCAATGCCTCACCCGGCATCGAGTACTACCTGCCCCTCTTTTTCGATGAGACGGCCACGCTGTTTGACTACCTGCCCGCCGCCACCGTGGTCATTCTGGAAGAGGGGGTTGAGGAGGCCGCCGAGCAGTTCTGGCAAGAGAGCAGCGAACGCTATGAGCAGCGCCGCCACGATGTCGAGCGCCCAATTCTGCCGCCGGAGAAGATCTTTCTCTCGGCCGATGTACTGCGCCAGCACATCCAGCCCCTGCCCCGGGTCAGCTGCCACCATTTCGATGTAGAAGAGAGCCGCACCACCCACAACTTCAGCACCCTCGCCGCCCCGCCGGTCTCGGTCGCCCCCCGTGCGCCCAAACCACTGGAGGCCCTGACCCATTTTCTGATCGAATTCCAGGGGCGCGTTCTCTTTGCCGCCGAAACCAGTGGCCGCCGGGAGAGCCTGCTGGAGCTGCTCAAACGCGACGACCTCCACCCCAAACAATATAGCGACTGGCAGGCTTTTCTCGACGATGATGCGCCGCTGGGCATTACCGTGGCCCCCCTGGAAAAAGGGCTGATGCTAAGTGACCCGGCCATCGCCATCATCAGCGAGAGCCAGCTGTTTGGTGAGCAGGCGGTGCAGCGCCGTCGTCGCACGAAAAAGAACAAGGGCTCGGATGCTGTGGTTCGCAGCCTGACCGAGCTGATGCCGGGCAACCCGGTGGTGCATGAAGATCACGGCGTTGGCCGCTATCTCGGCCTTCAGAGCCTCGATCTCAACGGCACCACCACCGAGTTTCTGACACTGGAATATGCCGGGGGTGACAAGCTCTACGTGCCGGTCTCCTCCCTGCATCTGATCAGCCGCTACACCGGCACCTCGCCCGAGAACGCGCCGTTGCACAAGCTGGGCACCGAGCAGTGGCAGAATGCCAAGCGCAAGGCGGCTCAAAAAGCCACCGATGTGGCTGCCGAGCTGCTCGACATCTACGCCCGCCGCGCCGCCCGCCAAGGGCACGCCTACGCGGCACCGGACGAGCAGTACCGCGCCTTTGCCGCCGGCTTTCCCTTCGAGGAGACCCCCGACCAGCAGGAGGCCATCGAGGCGGTGCTGGCCGACATGGTCTCCCCCCAGCCGATGGACCGCCTGGTCTGTGGCGATGTCGGCTTTGGCAAAACCGAAGTCGCCATGCGCGCCGCATTCATGGCGGTGCAGGAGGGCAAGCAGGTGACGGTGCTGGTGCCCACCACCTTGCTGGCACAGCAGCACTACCAGACCTTCTGCGACCGTTTTGCCGACTGGCCGGTTCGCATCGAGGTGTTGTCACGCTTTCGTTCCAAAAAGGAGCAGAACCAGGTGCTGGCCGAGCTGGCTGAAGGTCAGGTGGACATCATCATCGGCACCCACAAACTGCTGCAAAGCAGCGTCAAGTTTACGGAGCTGGGGCTGGTGATCCTCGATGAAGAGCACCGCTTTGGCGTGCGCCAGAAAGAGCGTCTGAAAGCGCTGCGGGCCGAGGTGGACGTCCTCACCCTCACCGCCACACCAATTCCGCGGACACTCAACATGGCGCTGTCGGATCTGCGTTCACTGTCGATCATTGCCACCGCCCCGTCGAGGCGACTGGCCATCAAGACCTTTGTGCGCCAGTGGGATAAAAACCTCGTCAAAGAGGCCTGCCTGCGGGAGATCAAACGCGGCGGCCAGGTCTACTTTCTGCACAACGAAGTGGAGAGCATCGAGAAGAAGGCGCGGGAGCTGGAAGAGCTGATCCCCGAGGCCCGCGTCGTCGTCGCCCACGGCCAGATGCGCGAGCGCCAGCTGGAACAGGTGATGCTCGACTTCTACCACCAGCGCTTCAATATTCTGGTCTGTACCACCATCATCGAAACCGGCATCGATGTGCCCAGCGCCAACACCATCATCCTGAACCGCGCTGACAAGCTGGGGCTGGCCCAGCTCTATCAGCTGCGGGGCCGGGTCGGACGCTCTTACCACCAGGCCTATGCCTACCTCATCGTGCCGCCAAAACGCAGCATGACGGCTGATGCGGTAAAACGGATGGAGGCGATCGAATCGCTTGAAGGGCTGGGGGCCGGCTTTACCCTGGCCACCCATGACCTGGAGATCCGCGGTGCCGGGGAGTTGCTGGGCGATGAACAGAGCGGCCAGATCCAGGAAGTGGGCTTCTCCATGTACTCCGAGCTGCTGGAACGCGCCGTCAAAGCCCTCAAGGAGGGCAAGGAGCCCAATCTCGACCAGCCCCTGGAGCAGCACGCCGAGGTGGATCTTAAAATCCCCGCCCTGCTGCCGGCGGACTACTTGCCCGACGTCCACACCCGCCTGGTGCTCTACAAACGCATCGCCAACGCCGAGACCAGCGATGAGCTGCGCGAACTTCAGGTGGAGATGATCGACCGCTTCGGCCTGCTCCCCGATGCAGCCAAGAACCTTTTTCGCGTCACCGAACTCAAACTCAAGGCCCAGCCATTGGGCATCAAAAAAATCGATGCCGGCCCGCAGGGCGGTCGTTTGATTTTCAACACCACACCCGACATCGACCCGATGAAGATCATCACCCTGATTCAGAAAGAACCGAAGACCTACAAACTCGACGGGCAGGAAAAACTGCGTTTTATCATGTCACTCGAAGAGACGGATACGCGCATGGCGATGGTGGAGAAGGTACTGGATCGCCTGACGGGGTGCTGAGCCCGATGGCGCTATTGCGATTCGGGGGGAATACGGTGCGGCTCCAGCGTTATGGTCTGGAGCTGATACCCCAGCAGCACCACTTCGCCGAAATATCGCTCCGCCCCGGTGGAGGCAAATTCAAAACAGAAGGTGCGCTGCAACACCACCTGACCACGGCGGTGACGTTGGGGACGCATCCGCTTTAACACCACACTGTCATCAAGAAACTGCACCCCCATCTGCTCACAGTGTCGCCTGGCCAGGCGGCGGGCGATCTGTTTCGCCTCGCTGGTACGCCACCAGAAGATGGCAACCAGGCAGAGCAGCAGAAGCCAGAAAAAATCACCAATGCTCACGAAGCAGTCTCGTCCGCTGCCATCAACTCGTCGATAAAGCCGAACTTTCTCAAATCGGCAATGCGTCTGGGGTAGAGAATGCCGTCAAGGTGATCCACTTCGTGCTGCACAACCCGGGCATGGAAGCCCTCAACACGGCGATCAATCGGCGCGCCTGTCTGATCAACCCCGGTGTATCGAATGTTTGTGTAACGGGGCACCGCCCCCCTCAGCCCCGGCACACTGAGGC
>JALTMR010000251.1 GCA_027001525.1 Gammaproteobacteria bacterium | reverse complement strand
CAATGGCTGGCGTATCTATCAGGAGGTGGAGCAGTACGTTCGTCAGCAGTTACGCGAAAATGGTTACGAGGAGGTGCGGACTCCCCAGATCGTTGATCGCAGCCTGTGGGAAAAGTCGGGTCACTGGGAGAAGTTTCAGGACATGATGTTCACCACGGCCTCTGAGAATCGTGACTATGCCGTTAAGCCGATGAACTGTCCCTGCCATGTCCAGATTTTTAACCAGCGCCTGACGAGCTACCGCGACCTGCCGCTACGTATGGCTGAGTTCGGCTCATGTCATCGCAATGAGCCTTCCGGCACCCTGCACGGCTTGATGCGGGTACGAAATTTTGTTCAGGATGATGCCCATATCTTCTGTACCGAGGATCAAATTCAGTCTGAAGTCTCTGAATTTATTGATTTGCTCTATAAAGTCTATGCGGATTTTGGCTTCAATGACGTGATTATTCGTCTCTCCACTCGCCCGGAAAATCGTGTGGGTGCTGATGAGGTGTGGGATAAAGCCGAGCACGCATTGGAAAAGGCGCTGAATGAAAAGGGATTGGATTGGGATCTTCAGCCCGGTGAGGGTGCTTTTTACGGGCCCAAGATTGAGTTCTCGTTAAAAGATTGTTTAGGGCGGGTATGGCAGTGCGGCACGATTCAGGTCGATTTTTCCATGCCTGGGCGCTTGGGTGCGAGCTACGTGACTGAAGACAGTGATCGTCAAGTGCCTGTTATGCTGCATCGGGCAATTCTGGGTTCGCTGGAGCGTTTTATCGGTATTTTAATCGAGGAATACGCAGGTAACTTCCCAACCTGGTTGGCCCCCCGGCAAGTCTCTGTGCTGACAATCACCGATCGCCAGTCGGATTATGCTGAAAAAATCGTGCAAACCCTTAATTTACGGGGTTTTCGTGCTCAAGCGGACTTGAGAAATGAGAAGATTGGCTTTAAAATCCGCGAGCACACGTTGCACAAGGTGCCTTATCTCATCATTTTGGGGGATAAGGAGGCGGAAAATGAAACAGTTGCTGTTCGGCGAACCATTGGTGGGGATGACCTTGGGGTCATGTCGTTAGATGATTTTGTGAAGCGTCTAAGCACAGATGTCGAGCGCCGAAGTCGAGTCACATTGGAGGATTAAAGTATCGCTGCAGAAAAGAAGGCCAGGATCAACGGAGAGATAAGCGTACCGAAGGTGCGTCTCATTGATCAAGAAGGCGAAATGATTGGTGTTGTGTCTATCTCAACTGCTCAGCAGCATGCGATGGATGCAGAGATGGACTTGGTGGAAGTGTCGCCAAATGCTGATCCGCCGGTCTGTCGTGTTATGGACTACGGTAAATTTGTGTTCGAAGAGAACAAAAAGCGCCAGGCAGCGAAAAAGAAACAAAAGCACATTCAGGTGAAGGAAGTTAAATTCCGCCCTGGTACTGACGAAGGGGATTACCAGATCAAACTGCGTAATCTCATTCGCTTTCTGTCTGATGGCGATAAGGCAAAGGTGACTTTGCGTTTTCGTGGACGGGAAATGGCCCACCAGGAGCTGGGCATGAAACTGTTGAAGCGGGTTCAGGCAGATTTGATTGATGTCGGGCAAGTGGAGCAGTTTCCAAAAATGGAAGGGCGACAGATGGTTATGGTTTTGGCACCAAAGAAAAAGGCCGTTTAAACGGGCTTTACCATCCTCGTCAACATAAACTCTCGTAGTTGGAGAAATAAAAAATGCCAAAAATGAAGACCAATAGGGGTGCGGCCAAGCGCTTTCGCGCCACATCCAAAGGCCGTTTTAAACGTGGGAAAAGTTTTCGTCGTCACATCCTGACCAAGAAGAGCACTAAGCGTAAGCGTCAATTACGTGCACCTTCGGAAGTTTGCGCAGCGGATAGCCCGATGCTGCGTCGTATGTTGCCTTACGCATAAATCAGGAGTGAATTGAGATGCCAAGAGTTAAACGTGGTGTAACTGCACGCGCCAAACATAAAAAAGTAATGGCGCAAGCCAAGGGTTATCGCGGTCGTCGTAAAAACGTCTATCGTGTTGCTACCCAGGCTGTGACCAAAGCGGGTCAATATGCCTATCGTGACCGTCGTCAGCGCAAGCGTCAGTTCCGCGCTCTGTGGATTGCCCGTATCAATGCGGCTTCCCGTGAATGTGGTTTGTCCTATAGCCGTTTTATCAATGGCTTGAAGAAGGCTGCTATCGAGATTGATCGCAAGATCCTTGCTGATCTGGCAGTACACGACAAGGTTGCTTTCAGCGCGTTGGCTGAAAAAGCAAAAGCCAGTCTTTAAGGCTACATTGTAAGTCGCCCCGTCGTCAGTGCGGGGGCGTTTTACCCGAAGAGGGAAGGCCTGCGCCTTCCCTTTTTTGTATTGAGCTATAGCCATTACCGAATTTATTTACTCCAAAAAGGGATCAATGCAGTGCAGGATTTGGCAGCGCTAACTAAAGAAGCCAACGCCGCAGCTGATGCGGCTCAAAGTCTCAGCGAACTTAACCAGGTCAGGGTTCAGTTTTTAGGCAAGAAGGGGGCGTTGACTCAGTATCTGAAAACCCTGGGTAATCTGCCGGCGGAAGAGCGCCCTAAAATGGGGCAGGCTGTTAATGAAGCCAAGCAGGCATTGCAGCAGCAGATCGAGGCACGTCGTATTGCGCTGGAAGAGGCCGCTTTAAGCGCCAAACTTGCTGCGGAAACTATCGACGTTACTCTGCCTGGTCGGGGCCAAGCCATGGGTGGACTCCATCCGGTCACGCGCACGATGCAGCGCATTGAAACATTCTTTGGTGCCATTGGTTTTAATGTTGCAGAGGGTCCGGAGATCGAAACTGATTTTCATAACTTCACCGCACTCAATATTCCTGAGAATCATCCTGCACGAGCGATGCACGATACCTTCTACATAAAAGAGGGCACGTTGCTGCGCACCCATACATCTCCTGTGCAGATACACGTCATGGAGAACAAGGAGCCACCATTGCGCGTGATTGCTCCGGGTCGAGTCTACCGCTGCGACTCGGACGTAACTCATACGCCGATGTTTCATCAAGTTGAAGGTTTTATGGTGGATGAGAATATTACATTCGCGCACCTGAAGGGGATGTTAAATGATTTTCTGCGTTTCTTCTTTGAACAGGATGATCTGAAGACCCGCTTCCGTCCCTCTTACTTCCCCTTTACCGAGCCTTCCGCTGAAGTCGATATTCAATGTGTGATGTGTCAGGGTAAGGGTTGTCGCGTCTGCAGCCACACCGGTTGGCTGGAGGTGTTGGGTTGCGGCATGATTCATCCCGAAGTGTTTAAAAATGTCGATATCGATAGTGATCGATTTACAGGCTTTGCCTTCGGGATGGGGGTGGAGCGCCTGACAATGCTACGTTACGGTGTTAACGATTTACGACTCTTTTTTGAAAATGATCTGCGGTTCTTGAAGCAATTCGCTTCATAGTTATATCGAATATCCGGCCACATTCTTCAGATCAATTAATTTACAAATCTCGTTTATATAGAGTGCTATGAAATTCAACGAACAATGGTTGCGTGAGTGGGTGAATCCGGCAGTAGAGACTGAAGCTTTGGCTCATCAGTTGACAATGGCCGGGTTGGAAGTTGATGCCATAGAGCCTGTGGCTGCTGAATTTAGCCAGGTGGTGGTGGGTGAGGTGGTCAGTGTCGAACCCCACCCGGATGCCGATCGATTGCGAGTTTGTTTGGTGAATGTGGGTGAGCCGGAGCCACTGACAATTGTCTGTGGGGCATCCAATGTCGCTGAAGGAATGAAGGTGCCCACGGCTCTGATTGGTGCCGTTTTGCCCGGTGGTTTAAAAATAAAGAAATCCAAACTTCGGGGGGTACGCTCCTTTGGTATGTTGTGTTCTAGCGTCGAGCTTGGTTTGGAAGAGCAGGCAGATGGCCTGATGCCTCTGCCCTCTGATGCAGAAGCAGGCGTTGATGTTCGTGATTACCTTCAACTCAACGATGTGGCCATCGAAATTGGCTTGACCCCAAACCGGGGGGACTGTTTGAGTCTTTTGGGAATTGCCCGAGAAGTGGGGGTGGTCAATAGTGCGCCAGTGTCAGAACCGGCTGTGGCAGAGGTGGCGGCGACAATAGCAGATACACTTGCCGTGACGTTGGCAGACCCTAAGGCGTGCCCGAGGTACGTGGGGCGAGTCATCAAGGGAATCAATCCGAATATGGAAACCCCGCTATGGATGCGGGAACGTCTGCGCCGATGTGGGCTGCGAAGTGTCAGCCCTGTGGTTGATGTGACCAACTACGTCATGCTGGAGTTGGGGCAGCCCATGCATGCCTTTGACTTGGGCAAGCTCAGTGGCGGTATTCATGTGCGCGCTGCCGGCTCAGGCGAAAAGATTACCTTGCTTGATGGTCAGGAGGTGGTGTTGAGGGATAATACCCTGGTGATTGCCGACGACAATAGGGCTGTCGCCATGGCCGGTATCATGGGGGGGGATGCTGCGTCGGTAACGGATGATACCCAGGATATTTTTCTTGAGAGCGCATTTTTTGCCCGTGATGCCATCGTAGGCCGGCCTCGTCAGTACGGCTTGCACACTGACTCCTCATACCGCTTCGAGCGTGGTGTTGATTTCGACCTTCCTGTTAAAGCGATGAAACGTGCCAGTGCCTTGTTACTGGCTATCGTGGGCGGGGAGGCAGGTCCGATAATTGAAGAGGTCAGTTCTGAGCACTTGCCGGCGCGCCGGGATATTGTTTTGCGTGCAGAACGTATCTCCAGTCTATTGGGTATCGACGTCTCTGCTGCACAGGTTACGGAAATGCTGACTCATCTGGGCATGAAGGTCACAGAGCAGGAGCAGGGCTGGATTGTCACTCCTCCCAGTTTTCGTTTTGATATCGCCATTGAAGCGGATTTAGTCGAGGAGGTGGGAAGGATCTACGGTTATGACAACCTGCCTACCGCATCTCCTGTCGCCGCTTTGAGCGCCGAGCCGGAGCATGAAATCAAACAGCCAGCGGCCCGCATCCGCCAGC
>JALTMR010000250.1:2842-5022 GCA_027001525.1 Gammaproteobacteria bacterium | reverse complement strand
CCCGGAATTAACAGGGGCGCCCTTATAAAATTCTACCTGAACCCGTACTTTCAGGGTCGATGCAGGTTCTGATTTAAAGCAGCCCGATAGCGCCCGCTTCACCGGCCGATAGACTACCCCAACCCCCGCTGATGAGCCACAAATCGATGCCAATTTCACGCATCTTTAACAATTTCCAGCCCCCCTCACTCCCCGCCATAGCCCCTGTTAGGGGAAATACTATTGCATCAAGCCTTCGAACAGTTAAGCTATGCCTGCTTGGGGCAACCCACAGACCGTACGATTAACGATTAGGGAGTCAGCAGATGACAAAAGCAGGAACCATTATTTCGTTGTGCTTTGGCGCACTTATCCTGGGAGGCTGTGCCAGCACTGCCCAGCTGGAAAAAGATGTTGCCACCGCCCAGAGCACTGCGGAACAAGCCAAGGCAGATGCGGCCAAGGCGATGCAAACCGCAGATCAGGCCAAGAGAACAGCGGAAGAAGCCAAGAGCATGGCGGAGCGTGCTTCATCTGACTCCAGCGCTGCCAAGGCAAAAGCCGATCAGGCACTGGAAGAGGCCAACAACGCCAACCAACGCGCTGAACGCATGTTCAAAAAGGCAATGAGCAAGTAGGTCCCGCTAGTCGGCTGTTGCCAGATGTGGCACAGCCGACAGCTTTGATGACGCAGGCCGATAGGGAAGCACCTTCGCTTTCTGACGGGTAATCCATTTGATCCGCTTCGCAATCGAGTTCATGTAGGCCTTGTCATAAAACGGCCCGACGTTTACGCGACAATAGCCATCCGCATCACACGCCCGCATCGCCACAGGCACATTCATACGCTCCACTCGCAGCTGCATCGTTCTCGCGGCGTCGATATCCTTGTAACTCGCTACCCGTAACATCCAGCCTTGCGGGGCAGCTTTGGCCCTCCCTCGTTGCAGCACAGGCATCGCGACCCCCCACGCCTCCGTCGCCACCCGGCGCAGACGCGCCCAGTCTTCCGTCTCCATGCGCTCGGGCAAAATCTGGCTCAGCTTGTTCACCACAGCAATGGCATCGAGCCGGCCTTGCTCTTCCGGTGGCTTGTGGATTTCCATATAGAAAAGCCCATCCCGCTGACCATACTTCAGTGACTCATTCACAATCCGCACCGGCGTGCCTTTTTCTGTGCGATTGATCAGCAACTCGATGTCCTCCGGGTAGAGACGAACACAGCCATGGCTCACCTTCATGCCGATGCTGAAGGGGCGATTGGTACCGTGAATCAGATAGCCCGAACCACCCAGGGCCATCGCGTACTCCCCCAAAGGATTGTCTGGGCCGGGAGGAATCGTGTCGCGCACGGGCATTCCCTTGGCACGCCACTCCTTCTTGATGGAATCAGGCACGGCCCAGCTGGGGTTGCGTAACCGCTTGGTGACTTTGTAGCTGCCCACCGGCGTTGACCACCCTTCGCGCCCGATACTGACCGGGAACGTGGTCACCAGGGGCGGCCCCTCTTCCGGCTCGGTGTTGTAGTGGTAAAGACGCATCTCAGCCAGATTCACCACAATGCCCTCACGCGGGCCGCTGGGAAGAATATGGCGAGTGGGAACAAGAATCTTCGTACCGCTGCCCGGCACCCAGGGGTCTACCTGTGGATTCGCCGCTTTAATGGCGTTGAGGCCGACATCAAAACGCCGGGCAATATCCAGCAGCGTGTCTGAAGGCCTGGCGTACGTATATTGCAACTCACCGATAACATCACCCTGGTCGGGTAGCAAATAGGTTGCCGCCGAGCTGCTGCCAGCCCCCCCCAGCAGGGCCACCAGCAATGTGCCGGACCAAAAGAAAACCGCTTGCAAGCGCAGATGAAACATTAGATTGGAAAGCCCCTTGATAACTCTTCAGCACAGAGTGCGAGCGGGCCGCTGAAGAGTTTTACACTCATTGAATGGTTTCGGCATTCGACATTGAAAACTAAACAGCGCAGGATCACCCCTCATCACCGGCAGCCGACGGTTCCGGCGTAAAATTCAGCGCTGCGGAGTTAACGCAGTATCGCTGTCCCGTGGGCGCGGGACCATCACGAAACAGGTGGCCAAGGTGGGCATCACAACGAGCACAACGGATCTCCGTCCGGCGCATCCCGTGGCGGCTGTCGCTCCGAGTCTCGATATCCCCTGCATCCGCCTTGGCAAAAAAACTGGGCC
>JALTMR010000250.1:0-2832 GCA_027001525.1 Gammaproteobacteria bacterium | reverse complement strand
ATCCGACCGCCACCGAGAGCTACACCTCTCGCGCAGTCGGCAGCGGCAGTTGTGTCGAGGATACATGTGCACAACATGGCCAGGTGCAAAAAAACTGGGCCAGCCGCTGCCCGAGTCATATTTATGACGGGAATCAAACAGTGGTGCATCGCAGCAGATGCAGCGATAGAGCCCCTGGTCGTCATGATCATAGTAGTCCCCGGTGAACGCCATCTCGGTGCCCGCCTCTCGGGTCACACGGTATTGCTCTGGCGTTAACTGCGCCTTCCACTGCGCCTCGGTTTTAGAGATTTTATCGCTCATGCCGGCACATCGGGAATCAACATACTTTCAAGTTTGGTGATCATATCCTTCAGCATCAGCTTACGTTTCTTCAACCGCCGCAAGCGCAACTGATCGTAGAGAGGCAGGTCGGTCAGGTGGCTGATCACAGCATCCAGATCGGCATGTTCCAGACGCATGGCATCGAGGCGCGCTTTCATCGCTTCAATTTCATCGTGACTCATCTCAATCCCTCAGATAACAGACCAACGCGGCATTATACAGCAGAGCTGAGGCCACGCTGACCTCAGCCGCAGCAACGCTTATGCTTCTTGCCACTGCCACAGGGGCAAGGCACGTTGCGACCTGTTTTTTGTGCTGGGGGCGACTCAGCCACTGCTTCGTCGATCACGCCGTCAATGTAATACCAGCAGCCACCCTCTTTGACGAAACGACTGCGCTCTTTCAACCTCTGCGCCCGCCCCGCCTGTTTAAACCGGGCAACAAACCCAACCCAGGCCTCGTCTTCAGCCACCGTTTCACCGCCCAGCACCTTCAACCCCAGCCACTGACTCTCGTCATTGAGATTCAACGCCGGTGGCCGTGTCGAGGCATGCCAGGTTGCCAGCAGGTAGCGCTCATTTCGCAATACGTAAGCGCAGTAGCGGGAGCGCATCAACAGCTCGGCGCTGGGGGCAGACTGCCGCTGCAAATGGTAGCGACCACAACAAGCGCCATACGGTCTGGCAGAGCCACAAGGACAAGGGGACGTTTCCAACATCAGACAGACCATTCTATTTTCTGGGGAGAGGCGCCAATTATAACGCGGCGACCAGCCGCGATGCACAATCAAGCAACCGCCGAATACCGTGTTCAACCGTCGCAAGCGCTCACAAAAATATCGGCCAGCAGCTGAGTTGCCGGCCCCGCGTTGCCCGGGTGACCCAACATGATATGGAGCAACGCAGTTCGCCGTTGCCCCTCCTTCAACGGCAGCGCTTTGAGTACGCCGCCATCGAGTAACGACACGATCTGGTGGCGCGGCAACCAGCCGAAACCCAGGCCATTTTTTATCGCCGCCACAGCAGTGTCGATGCTGGTGACCGTCCAGCGGTACTCCGCGCCCAACCAGCCACTGTCACGATTCAGGTTCAGGCTTGAGTCACGAATCACCACCTGCATCTCGCGCCGAAGATCATTGTGACCCAGCGGACGCGATAGCTGGTGCAGCGGGTGCTGATAGTGCGCCACCGCAACAAACTCCACCGCCTGTAACGGGTCACCGAGAAAGCCTGTGGGCACATGGGCACCGATGGCCAAATCCGCTCGCCCCTCAATCAATGCCTCGTCAACCCCTGCCAGCACGGCCTCGGTAAGCTGCACCCGCGTCCCCCGGCTGACCTCGGCAAACTGCTTCAACACCGCCATCAACCTGGCGGTGGGAAAGGCAGCATCAACCACCAGGTCGATCTCCGCCTCCCACCCCTCATCAAGACAGCGTGCCAACTGTTCCAGCTCGGCGGCATCATTGACCAGTTGGCGAGAGCGGCGCAACAACACCGCCCCCACCTCCGTCAACACGGCCTTGCGCCCCTCGATTTTCAGCAGTGGCATACCCAGTTGTTGCTGTAATTTAGCCACGCTGTAGCTAACGGAAGACTGGCTGCGGTGAAGCTGCTCGGCCGCCTGGGCGTAGCCACCATGATCCACCACTGCCTGTAAAACCCGCCACTGTTCCAGTGCCACTTTTGGCGTCTTCATCACCCAAACCTATCTATATTTTCGATCAGTATAGCCCGATATTTACGCTTTTATATCGAAATAGTATCCGCATACTGTAAACACCGTTCACGAACATAGAGGAGACCAATAATGGAAAAACCAGCCGCGTTGGCAGGTCACATTCTGTTGGGTCACACCTTTTTACTCGCCGGATTAAACAAGCGGCGTAAAACAGTAAACGGAACCGACTGTGCTAACCCGTAGCACAGCCTGCCCCCACCTCAATCAAGGAGAATACCGTGGGTTTATTAGTTGATGGTGCCTGGCACGACCAGTGGTACGACACTCAAAAGAGCGATGGCAAGTTCGTTCGTTCTGAATCACAGTTTCGCCACTGGGTCACTGCTGATGGCTCCGCCGGGCCCAGTGGCAGCGGCGGCTTTAAGGCGGAAGCGGGGCGCTACCACCTGTACATTTCACTGGCCTGCCCCTGGGCTCATCGCACCCTGATCTTTCATCGATTGAAAAAGCTCCAGGAGGTAATCTCCGTCTCGGTGGTCGACCCCCACATGCTGGAGCAGGGCTGGGCCTTTAGCGGCAATTTTGGCAGCGACCCGGACGAGATCAACGGTTGTGAATTTCTGCACCAGATCTACACCCTGGCCCAGCCCGGCTACAGCGGCCGGGTCACCGTACCTGTATTGTGGGACAAACAAACCCGCACCATCGTCAGCAACGAGTCATCAGAGATTATCCGTATGTTCAACAGCGCCTTCGGCACATCGGGGGATGACTACTACCCGCAGCACCTTCGCGCAGAGATCGATACCATCAATGAGATCGTCTACA
>JALTMR010000249.1:498-5089 GCA_027001525.1 Gammaproteobacteria bacterium | reverse complement strand
ACCGCCTTGAGGCTGGCCAGCTGCACCTCCTCCCCCGCCATCACCATGCTCGGAAACGATTGGGAGGCAGCGGTGTTCAAATGCCGGGCCTGAGCCTCTGCGAGATAACGCTGCGGCAGCGGGTGCGCGGCGCTGATGACCAGATCCCCTCCCAGCAGGGCGTGAGCCTGTTGCTCCAGAGCCCGTTGAATGCGATCAGTAAACACGTTCACCGATGTCACACCCGCCACCGCAATCACCACAGCCAGAATCAAAATTCTCAGCTCGCCCGCCCGCCAATCACGTCGTAACAGGCGCAAACCAAGGAGCAGCCCCCTCATACAGAGGCCACCACGCGGCCATCCACCAGCGCCAGGGTGCGCTGGCAACGCCTGGCCAGAGCAGTATCGTGGGTCACCAGCACCAGCGTGCTGCCCTCATCCTCATTGAGCTGAAAGAGCAGATCGATAACGCGGCTGCCGGTCTGCTGATCGAGATTGCCGGTGGGCTCATCGGCAAACAACACCTTGGGGCGAGGGGCAAAGGCACGCGCCACGGCCACCCGCTGCTGTTCGCCACCCGAGAGCTGTTTCGGGTAATGGTGCTGTCGTTGCTCAAGCCCGACCCGCCGCAACACCTCCTGCGCTACACGTCGAGCATCTCCTCGCCCCGCCAACTCCAGCGGCAACATCACATTCTCCAGCGCAGTAAAATTGGGCAACAACTGAAAGGCCTGAAAAACAAACCCCACTTTCTCACCACGCAGCCGGGCACGCCCATCTTCATCAAGATCAAAAAGACTGATGCCATCAATTTCAACCCGGCCCTCACTGGGTGTATCGAGCCCGGCCAGCAGGCCCAGCAACGTCGATTTTCCTGAACCCGAAGCCCCCACCACCGCCACCGATTCACCGCTACCAATGCTAAGATCGACCCCTTTAAGAAGCTCAAGGAGCCCATCAGGGCTGTTCACGCGCTTCCACAATTGGCTAACCTGCAGGATCGGTTCTGGATTCATGATTAAACGACTACGTTGGCTGTTGATCTGGGCAATAGCGATATTGAGCACACCGAGCTTTGCCGCCCCCACTGTATTGGTGCTGGGCGATAGTCTCAGTGCCGGCTACGGCATTCAACCACAAGAAGGCTGGGTCTATCTGCTGCAGCAACACATCAGCGCACAAGGCTACCCGCATCAACTGATCAACGCCAGCATCAGCGGCGAAACCAGTAGCGGCGGCGCAACACGCATTGCAAAAGCATTGGAAAAATATGCTCCGGCCGTCGTCATCATCGCCCTGGGGGCAAACGATGGGCTACGAGGCCTCTCGCTTAAAGCAATGAAGCAAAACCTTGCTGAAATGATTGAAAAATCCCAAGCGAAAAAAGCACAAGTTTTGTTGATAGGAATGAAGCTGCCACCCAACTACGGCCCGGCCTATAACCACCGTTTCGAGTCAATATTCAGCGAATTGTCGCAGCGGTACCAAACGGCGCTCACGCCCTTTTTGCTGCAGGGGGTTGGGGAAAACAGAACGTTATTTCAAAAAGATGGCCTGCACCCGACGGCGCAAGCCCAGGCCATCATCATGAATCATGTCGCAGAAGACCTAATGCCACTGCTGCGCACCCCTCAATCACCAAAGCTGTAGACCTCATAGGTCTGTGGGCCACTGATAAAATATTTCAGCAACGGCACCACGGTAATCAGGCCAAACAGAATGGACAGGCCGAGGATTAGATCAGTGGTCCAGAACGCGCTGGCGATTGAGAAAATGATCGTCAGGGCCAAAAAGGGAATGTTCACCCCCTCCAGCAGACGCTCGGCCTCAAATGTCTTTTTGGGTTTAGGCACGCGCCCCAGCGCCACACCAATAAAATTGTTCTTCGCCATGGGGGAGTTAAACACTATCTCGGTGGGCATATCAGAACCGTAAAACACCAGTTCGCATTTGGGTGTGTTGATGTGGTCATGCATCTCCACCAGGCCGGTCAGACGCCGATGCTGGCTGCCCAGCCCCAGAGTCCGCCGGGGCACATAGACCTTGCCCTTTAGTTTGTACTGATCGATAAAGTCCTCCAGCGTCTCGGGCGCTACCGAACCAATCAACAACTCATTCCCTTCCAGGGCGATAAAATTATGCGGCTCACTGCCAGGGTTCGCCCAGAAATAGGTATAGGAAGCAACGCCCCCATCTGCGGCCGGTGTTGCTGCGCCAAGATCTGCCAACACCTCATCACCCTCCTCATGGTGTTGGCCTTTTAACTGCTCCACGGCTTTTTGAATCGGCGTATCTGTTTCAGCCTGTGAGAAAAACTCCAGCTCCTCCCCCGTCGTCAAATCACACAATGTCAGTCGATTCTTGCGCGAAAACTCCACCAGCACGGTGAGCGGGTCCCCTCGCCCTCGGACAACGGCATTAATGCTGTCCAGCATGTCGGTTTCCTTGCTGTCGATACCGCCGACATCGAACTCGATCTCAAACCCGTCACCACTGTGAACACACCAGAAAGGCCCTCGCCAGATTACCTTCATGCTGTTTTCCACCATGGCCCGCACCTCTTTTACCGTGCCCAAATGGGCGAGCTGGGGCTCTTGATCACCCGGTCGGGTGGGGAGCTTCCGGTAGACCCAGAAGTCCCAGGTCATATTGGCCTTGCCAATATCTTGCGCCACTGTCGCCACGCCAGTAGGCACGTTTCGACACACCTTTTCGTTTCCCACAATCATACCTGCCACCTCAATCAGGAGTGCGCTAGAAAGTTTAAGGTAACCGCGTGAAACAAATGTGAATACATCTGCATCCCCCCGAAAACTTTCATACACGTCAAAGAAAAAGAAAAAAATACATCTCATCAGTGATACTCAGCACTTGAGCCCCTGCTGCATTTCGCCAAGCAATTGCGAAGACAAACTCCCTCAAATACTGAGAATTAGAATATACCCAGTAAATCAATTTGCTATTGGGGCGGACACCTACGTGAAACTACGAAAGCAGACGTGCTAAACGGTAAGTTTGAATGGGGGCTACGGTAGATTGTGATGGATTCACCTACTCCCCGGCCGCTGGGAACTTGGCGATAATCTCCAGTTCGTCGGCACCGCGCAGCACGGTCACAGGCAACCAGGTTCCCCACTGCATCGATTTAACAGTATCGATAACCTGCTGCACTTCGTTGATGGGCTTTCCGGCCATGGCCACTACGATGTCCCCTTTCTTAATCCCTGACTGTGCGGCCAAACTGTTCTCCACAACCCGAATAATTTTCACACCCTTCTCGGCAGGCTCCAGATAGACGCCCAGGCGCGGCTTTTGCTCGGCAAGATGAAGCTGCGACAGCTTTTCAGGCTTGAGGCCAATCACCGCGTCGGCAAAATCCGCCGAAACATAGCTGCAGTCGAACTCGGGGTCCCAGGGCACCAGAACAGCGGGCTGCGCAACACCCAGATCGGCCAATTGGTGAGGTACGCCGTAAAAATTCATCATGTGCCCACTGCCCATCACGGCGATAAACATATCCGGGTGTTTCTCCTTAACCACATGAGCAATCGCTTCGGCCATCGCCCGGTCCCACACCTGCTGGCTCTCAACAAAACGCTGAAACATAGGCGTCGCCATAATCTCTTTGAGTGCGGCTTCATCGACTTCGGCTTCGTTATCAGCAGCAGCGTGTTTGCTACCGTGTTGGGAAAACACACTGGCCAACATTAACTGGTAGCCCTCACTGGGGGGCGCAGGCCGGGTGATTCCTTCTCTGTTTTCCACCCCGACACCCTCCCAGCCCTTTTCGCCCACCTCGCGAATCAAACCGCGTTCCACGTTCAGCGCGTACATGGGGATATGATTCATCCGCGCATAGTGAAAAAGGGGCATGTAGAGATCCGCATCAAAACGCCAGTACTTTTCCCACTCCACAGCTTTTAGAAATTCTTCTTCGCTTAGCGCTCCGGCGACCCACTGATCCAGAACACTCTGCATACGCCGGGGAAACATTTCGAATCCTATGGCGAGATTCTCATTCGCTACGTGCAGGCCAGCCAGCATCTGTAACTGCCAGCGATGATGTTCAGCGTTGTCATGATGCTCACCAAGCAACACCACCTTCTTGTCCGCCATCGCCTGGGTTAATGCCACATGGCTTATCACCTTGTTGTTGGCTGGCAGAAGTACCTTCCCCAACGGCACACACTCATCAGCCTTTGCCACACCTGCAGGAAACAACATTGAAATAGCCAAAGCCGAGCAGACCAGCTTCGCCGAAAAACCTCCAAGACCAACGTTCATCCAGACACCCCCTCGTTTTCCCTAAACCAACCCCATGCCATCACCAGATAGTGATAAACGACACCATGCTCAATATAGCCAATAATTTTCGTCGCATCCCGGACAAAAAAAAGGCTATCGCCGGTCACATGCCAACGACAGCCTTGGTATTTCAAAAAATATAAGTCTAGTCGACTGCTTTCTTCCTTCTGACCACTTTCTTTCGGCTTTTCTTTGCTTTCGCCTTTTTGGCAATTTTCTTGTCGTAGGCTTTCTCCCACGTTGCTACAAACTTGGCCACAGCAGACTGTTTCTCAATCTCTTTTTTCTCAGCCGCCAATACGCTC
>JALTMR010000249.1:0-488 GCA_027001525.1 Gammaproteobacteria bacterium | reverse complement strand
GCTCTGAGTTGCCTCTTTAACGGCTTTAGCTGCCTCGCGCGCCTTTATCTTTGCCGCTTTCACCGCCTCCGCAACTTTGCTTGCTGTAGCGCGGGCGCTTGCCAGCGAGCGTTTTGCCACAGCGGTTTTGGTGCCGGAAGTTTTCTTTCGCACGGCCTCAAGCCTGGACTTTGCCGCCTCTGACTTGGCAATTGCCTTGGCCACACCGGCATCAGCTTTTTCCGCCGCTGCCACAGCCCGCCCTAATACTTTGATTGCAGCGCCGTGCTCAGCGTTTACCGGCGTCTTTCTAACCAAAACGGCAGGGGAAGATTTGCGTGCTGTTTTTTTCTTTACTGCTACCTTCTTTTTGACGGTCTTTTTGGCTGTGGTTTTACGCTTAACTGAAGCTTTCTTTTTAACTGTCATAGTGACTCCTTATTCAAAAAATATTTAAATAGCGATCATCGGCAAAACTATCGACAAAACCAGAACAATCTTTATTCACT
>JALTMR010000248.1 GCA_027001525.1 Gammaproteobacteria bacterium | reverse complement strand
CTCTTACTACTACGATCCGCGAAAGGCCCCCTCGGTGGAGGAGATCGTTGCCCTGATCCGGCAGCAAGAGCTGACCGCCAATGTCTCCTGCTCTTTCGGCCAGTTCCTCGACATCGTGCCGTCGCGTGCCTCCAAGGGGCAGGCGTTGCGCTACGTGTCGCAGCGCTTCGATATCCCGCTGGAACATATACTGGTGGCGGGTGGCTCGGGTGCCGATGAAGATATGATGCGGGGCAACACGCTGGCGGTGGTGGTGGGCAATCGCCACCACGAAGAGCTGTCGCAGTTGGTGGACCAGGACAACATCTACTTCGCCGACCAGCCCCATGCTCTGGGTATTCTCGAGGCCATTGAACATTACGATTTTTTCAACACCTGCAGGGCACCTGTAAGCGCATGAGCGATGATCTGATGATGACGACTGAAATTGATCGGGCCCCGATTCTGATTTTGGCCCTTGCCGGGCGGCTCTCATGAACGGCCGCTTGTGTATTTTTGGCGAGGTGCTGTTCGATCACTTCCCTGAGGGCAGGCGGGTACTCGGCGGCGCGCCCTTCAATGTTGCCTGGCATCTGCAGGCTTTTGGCCAGCGGCCCTATTTCATCAGTCGGGTCGGGCAAGACCCGGAAGGGGAGGCGGTGCGCGGTGCCATGCAGGCGTGGGGCATGGAGACGGCCGGTTTACAGACCGATAGCCGCCATCCCACCGGCCGCGTCTCCGTGACGTTTGCCGACGATGGCGAGCCGGGTTACGACATCGTCCACCCCTGCGCTTACGACGCCATCGAGGCGTCGGAGCATGCACCGTTCGCCTGCGGGCTGCTCTATCACGGCACGCTGGCGCTGCGCGATGCCATCTCCCGGCAACATGTCGAGCAACTGAAAGACGAGGGCGGGTCGAACACGGTTTTTGTCGACGTCAATCTGCGTCCGCCCTGGTGGCAAAAGAAGCAGGTGTTGGCCATGGTGCGCCAGGCCCACTGGGTCAAACTCAACCGTGAGGAGCTGAATCTGCTCTATCCCTCGGCCCGGGGGGCGGGGGGCTTTCTGCACGACTACGACCTGCAAGGGCTGGTGCTGACCCACGGCGCCGAGGGGGCCGAGGTGTTGACCCGTGACGGCCAGCACCATAGTGTGCAGCCGCAGGCTGAAATCAACGTGGTGGATACGGTCGGCGCCGGCGATGCCTTTGCCTCGGTGATCATCCTCGGCCTGGCCAATGACTGGCCGCTGGCGACGACCCTGGAGCGAGCCCAGGCCTTCGCCTCGGCCCTGGTCGGGCAGCGCGGCGCCACCGTCGCGGATCCCGGTTTCTACCAACCTTTCATGACAGACTGGAATTTAAAAGAATAATAACGCCATGTACGAACAGATTTCCCACTCCCTGCTGAACCAGATTCTCGACCAGCTCACGCCCGAGATTCGTAAATGTGATCTGCGCCACTTCTATACCCGCCTGGGGGCCAATTTCTACGCCATCCACTCCCTCTTCAGTCAACTCTATGGCGAACGCGATGACTTCAAGCAGCAGATGTTGCGGCTGGTTGAGGTGATGGCAAGGCAATATCTCCAACGCGACGAGGTGCTGAAAGAGGTGGACATTGCGCGGGAGAAGCACCACAACTGGTTCCTAAGCCAGGAGTGGGTCGGCATGGCGCTCTACACCGATGGCTTTGCCGGTGATCTCCAGGGCCTGAGCTCCAAGGCCAGCTACTTTCAGGAGCTGGGTGTCAACATGGTGCATGTGATGCCGATTCTCAAATGCCCCGAGGGGGCCTCCGATGGTGGTTATGCGGTGAGTGATTTTCGCGACGTGGACGCGCGTGTCGGCACGCTGGAGCAGCTGCGCACGGTTGCCGGGGCGCTGCGCAAGCGCAACATATTACTGACCCTGGACGTGGTGGTGAACCACACCTCCGACGAGCACGAATGGGCCAGGCGGGCACGGGCCGGGGAGCAGACCTACCAGGACTACTACTACATCTTTGATAACCGCGATGTGCCCGATATGTTCGAGGAGACCATGCCGGAGATCTTTCCCGAGACCGCACCTGGCAATTTCACCTACGACGAGGCCATGGGCAAGTGGGTGATGACCGTCTTCAACCACTATCAGTGGGATCTCAACTACAGCAACCCCACTGTCTTTATCGAGATGCTGGACATCATCCTCTTCTGGGCCAACCAGGGGGCGGACATCATCCGCCTCGACGCAGTGGCCTTTTTGTGGAAGAAGATCGCCACCACCTGCCAGAACGAGCGGGAGGCGCACCTGATTCTGCAACTGATGAAGGACTGCTGTCAGGTCACCGCGCCGGGGGTGCTGTTCATCGCCGAGGCCATCGTCGCGCCGGTGGAGATCATCAAGTACTTTGGCGAGGACGCGGTGATCGCCAAGGAGTGCGAGATCGCCTACAACGCCACCTTCATGGCCCTGCTGTGGGATGCGGTGGCCACCAAGAACGCCCGGCTGCTGGATCAGGGAATCCGCAGCCTGCCCGACAAACTCAACCGTGCCACCTGGCTCAACTATGTGCGTTGCCACGACGACATCGGTCTGGGCTTCGACGACGCCGATATCGTCCAGGCCGGTTACGATCCCTATCCCCATCGCCGCTTTCTGGTCGATTGGTTTACCGGCCAATACGCCGACTCCCCGGCCCGCGGCAAACCCTTCGGCGTCAACGAAAAGACGGGTGATGCCCGTATCTCCGGTTCACTGGCGTCGCTGGTTGGGCTGGAGTCCGCCATGGAGAGCGGTGACCCGGTGGCCATTCAGCGCAGCATCGATCTCATCCTGCTGATGAACAGCCTGATCATGTCCTTCGGCGGCATTCCGTTGCTCTACTATGGCGACGAAGTGGGCACCGTCAACGACTACGACTACATCAATGATGCCAGCAAGGCCAACGACAATCGCTGGATGCACCGGCCCCGCTTCGACTGGGAACTTGCCGAGCTGCGCCACAAACACGGCACGGTACAGCAGAAGATCTTCACCGGCTTGCAGAAGATGATCGCCATACGCAAAACCATCTCCGCCTTCGCCGACTACAACAACCGCGAACTGCTCGACACCGGCAATCCCCACCTCTTCACCTTCATGCGCAGCAATCCCTTCAAACATGGTGACGAGGTGTTGGTGGTGGCCAATTTCGACAGCTCGCCCCAGTCACTGACCCTGAGTGACCTGGGGCCACGCGCCCGATTCGACTACAGCCAGTTGAGAGATCTCTACTCCGGCGAGTCGCCCAGAATGTTCAAGGACCAGCTCGTTATTCCGCCTTATCGATTTTATTGGCTGAGTGACAAGGAGTTGCCATAGTTTTCTGCAATGACTGTCGTATCGTTTTATTTCTGTTTCTCAATAGTGTTAACAGGCCTTAGGAACCTTTGATTAGTTATGAAATGCCTGACAACAGGCCCGGAGCCGTCAGCGGTGTCTCGGCCCAAGGCCTGTCAGGTAAGCACGGCGTTAAAGGGGGTTATATTTTCATCTGCCCCCAGAGCCAGAGCTTGTTGGTGTCTGTGCTGTAGCTGTCTGCTTTGTAGCTGGAGTATTTGAGGCCTGTCAGGTAGCGTTTGCCAAATTTTTTGGTCGCCAGAAGATCGATTTCCGAGCCATATTCGGCATTACCTTCGTCGGCGCTGAAGTCGTGGTAGACGGCAACGAGTCTGGTGCCGCTGAGTTTGCCGCTCAAGGTTAGCATCAGGTCTCGCAGGCCGGCGGTGGGGGTGGAGAGGAATTTGTCGGCCCAGCCGTTGAAGGCGTGTTTGGTGGCCAACGGGGTCTGGAAGCCGTAGGCACCACCGTCGCTGCCGAGAACTTCATAGCCTAGTTTGGCGGTGATCACCTTTGTGGCCATGGCGGCTTCGATAAAGGCGTAACTGGCATCGTTGTTGTCCGTGCTCTGGGTGGCGAACTCGGCGGTATAGAGCAACTTGCCCATCTCCCCCAAACCTGTTTTACCCTTGGCCCGCAGGCCGTAGGTATCGTTGCTGACACCGCTGTTATCGTCTTCCAGCAAGTAGGCGTAGGCGGAGAGCTTGAGCGCCTTGAGTCCATCGTATTTGACGTTGATGAGATGGTCGCTGACATCGGCGTCGAACCTGGTCAGGATGCCGTTGACCTTGTCCAGATAGGCGTAGGTGATGGTGGTGTCGGCCAGGCTCTTGTTGACCAGCGACACGGCGTCGAAGGTCTGTTCGTTTTGACGCCAGCCGACGTTGCCGACGAAGCGGGCGTTGTCGAGGATCAGCCGCTGTCGTCCCAGTTTGATCTCGGTCTTCGGCAGGCCGCTGTAACCGAGGAAGGCCTGGTTGAGTTGGGTCACCTCGGGATCTGCGACGGTGGCATAGCCGTCGGTGACGGGGGCGTAGTCGTCAAGGCCGCCGAAGATGCGCACATCCTCGAACTCCCCGTAGGCCATCAGACCGTGATACTTCCCGGTGGCGTAGCCCAGGCGAGTGCGCAGGGTGGCCGCGCTGGCATCCTTATTGGTGGCATCGTCCACGCTTTCATAACGCAGGCGCATCTCCAGGCTGGGTGTGCCTTCGACCAGCGCCGTATCGAGATCGTTGGCGTAGCCGGGGGTGGCCAGACCGCCAAGGGCCAGAAGGGTGCCGCTCAACCAGGCTTTGTTGGGGCGGTTAAAAAGATGTGTTGTGTTCAATTCGCAATACTCCTGTAAGGGTGTGAAGTCTGGCCGGCGCCCAGTGTTGCCGGGAAAATGGAGCGCCTGGCGATCTCTATGTTGAGTTGCCAAATATTTTCGGGTTAGAAAGCACAACGGATGCCAACGATCAATAACATATTGAATAATAGGGGTTAAGTGGTGCGTGAATTGAGTGTTGCGGGGGATGGTGGCCAGAAAAATGGGGAGAATATGCACCGGAATTGGTGTGGATCATTGGCAGTTTGCACTGGCAGGGTGCATTTACCGGAGGCTTTATAGACTGGACAGGCCGTTGATCGAAGGGCAAAGTGACGTCGAATTTTGATTAAGGAGTGTAGCGTGGCAGGGAGTCTGGAGTCACCGGATCACTATTGGATGCGCCAGGCATTGCGGTTGGCCGAGCGCGCCGGGCGCGAGGGTGAGGTGCCGGTGGGGGCGGTGTTGGTCAAAG
>JALTMR010000247.1 GCA_027001525.1 Gammaproteobacteria bacterium | reverse complement strand
GCTTTACATCGTCGGGGTCATTGGGGCAGCAGACCAGTGGTTCTTTGATATCGGCCAGGTCGATCTCGATGATCTCGGCGTACTCGGCGTCGCTGTCGGCCTCTAGCAGCTCAGGGTTCGCCAGCCAGGCTTCCATCGCCTCGATGCGACGGCTCAGGGTGCGCCTGTCTTCGTAGCCGTTGGCGATCATCCACTTGAGCAGTGTGATGTTGGAGTTGAGGAACTCGATGATGGGCGCTTTGCCCAGCTTCACCGTACAGCCGTTGGCGGAGCGCTCGGCCGAGGCGTCGGAGAGTTCGAAGGCTTGTTCGACCTTCAGGTGCTCCAGCCCCTCGATCTCCAGCACGCGGCCGGAGAAGACGTTCTTTTTACCCGCCTTTTCCACCGTCAGCAGCCCTTTTTGGATGGCTGCGTAGGGGATGGCGTTGACCAGATCACGCAGCGTCACGCCGGGCTGCATTTCGCCCTTGAAACGCACCAGTACCGATTCGGGCATGTCCAGCGGCATCACGCCCAGCGCGGCACCAAAGGCCACCAGACCGGAGCCGGCCGGAAAGCTGATGCCTACCGGGAAGCGGGTGTGGGAGTCGCCGCCGGTGCCCACGGTATCGGGCAGAATCATGCGGTTGAGCCAGGAGTGAATCACGCCGTCGCCGGGGCGCAGCGCCACGCCGCCGCGGGTGCTGATGAAATCGGGCAGGGTGTGTTGCAGTTTAATATCCACCGGCTTGGGATAGGCGGCGGTATGGCAGAACGACTGCATCACCAGATCAGCCGAGAAACCCAGGCAGGCCAGCTCTTTCAGCTCGTCGCGGGTCATGGCGCCGGTGGTGTCCTGGGAGCCGACGGTGGTCATGCGCGGCTCGCAGTAGGTGCCGGGGCGCACGCCGTCGATGCCACAGGCTTTGCCCACCATCTTTTGCGCCAGGGTGTAGCCTTTGCCAGTGTCGGCGGGGGCTTCAGGGCGCAGGAAGACGGTGGATGGCTCAAGGCCCAGCGCTTCGCGGGTTTTGTCGGTTAGCGAGCGGCCGATAATGAGCGGAATGCGGCCCCCGGCGCGTACCTCGTCAGCCATGGTGGAAGGCTTGAGATTGAAGGTGGAGATCACCTCGCCGGCTTCGTTTTCGATCACGCCGTCGTAAGGCTTGATGGTGATGACATCGCCCATGTTCAGCTGGCTGACGTCGCACTCGATGGGCAGGCAGCCTGAATCTTCGGCCGTGTTGAAAAAGATCGGCGCGATTTTGCCCCCCAGCACCACGCCGCCCTGGCGTTTGTTGGGCACATAGGGAATGTCGTTGCCCATGTGCCACAGCACGGAGTTGATGGCCGATTTGCGGGACGAGCCGGTGCCCACCACATCGCCCACATAGGCCAGTGGCAGCCCCTTTGCTTTGAGTGACTCGATCTTCTCCAGTGCGTCAGGCATTTTGCTCACCAGCATGGCCTTGGCGTGCAGCGGAATATCGGGCCGGCTCCAGGCTTCGGAGGCAGGGGAGAGGTCGTCGGTATTGGTCTCGCCCTCTACCTTGAAGACGACGACCTTGATCGCTCTGGCCATCTCCGGCTTGCGGGTAAACCACTCGGCATTGGCCCAGGCATCGGCAATGGTGCGGGCGAATTCGTTGCCGTTTTTGGCTTTTTCAACCACATCGTTGAAGGCGTCGAACATCAGCAGGGTTTTGGAGAGCGCCTTGACGGCGATGGGAGCCAGTGCCGGCTTGTCCAGCAGCTCGATCAGCGGCTGGATGTTGTAGCCCCCCAGCATGGTGCCCAGCAGCGTGGCGGCATGCTCGGCATCGATCAACGGAGAAGCCGCTTCGCCCCTGGTGATGGCGGTAAGAAAAGCGGCCTTGACGTAGGCGGCGTCGTCAACACCCGCAGGTACGCGGTGAGTGAAGAGTTCGATCAGCGTCTCTTCTTCACCGGCGGGAGGATTTTTCAGCAATTCGATCAGATCAGCGGTTTGCTGAGCATCCAGGGCCAGGGGGGGCAGTCCCTCGGTGGCGCGTTCCTCGACGTGTTGACGATAGGCTTCTAACACTGAAACACCTCTTGATATCTATGGATATTATTTTGAAAAAGTGGGCGGATTCTAGCATAAGTGGGCTTGTTCTTCGTTTTCAGCGCCAGGGCGCTCCGGGCGCTTCCTGTGGCGTGGCGGCCCAAAACTCGGGTAACATGGCGGCCACCTGAGAGTAAATCGCTGCTGGGGAGTGGCGATCCAAGTCGTTTTCAGAGGGGAGTTATGCTTAATACGTTTCGGTTGGTCAGCCTGCTTGAAGGGACGTCGTTTCTGCTGTTGCTGTTTGTGGCCATGCCGGCCAAGTACTACCTGGGTTATCCGCAGGCAGTGACTCTCATGGGGTGGGCGCATGGCGGCCTGTTCATGGCCTACGTCTTTCTCGCCTTTGCCGCGTTTCAGCGTTACAACTGGACGGATGGCTTGATGGCGAGGGTGATGGTGTCGGGTGTGGTCCCCTTTGCCTGCTTTTTTCTCGATAAACATCTGCGCGCGGGATCCCGAGAGGTTGCCCTGGAGCGCCCCTGATCCGTTTTCCGGAATCACCCGTCATCAGAAAACCCGCCTCGTGTGGGTTTTTTTATGGCGGAAACGTCACGAATGGAGGCGAACATGGCGACTGAGATGAAGCTAAACCTGGGCTGTGGCAGCAACCTGCGGCCGGGCTACCTTAATGTGGACAAGTACGGCGAGCCTGACTTAATACACGACCTGGAGCAGTTTCCCTGGCCCTGGGAGGAGGGCGTGGTCACCGAGGTGGTGCTGAGCCATGTGCTGGAACATCTAGGGCGGCAGACGCAGGTCTACCTGAATATCATGAAGGAGCTCTATCGCGTCTGTGCGGATGGGGCGAAGGTGCTGATTACCGTGCCTCATCCGCGCCACGACGACTTTCTCAATGATCCTACCCATGTCCGCGCCATTACGGCCGAAAGCCTGCAGCTGTTTTCCAAAAAAGCCAATGCGCGCTGGGCTCAATTGGGCGAGGCGAATACGCCGCTGGGGCGCTATCTGGATATCGATCTGGAGATCGAAAATGTGGAGCAGATTCTCGACCCGATGTGGGGCCAGCGGATGAAAGCGAAACAGCTGTCGCAGCAGGATCTGCTGTTTGCGACGCAGAGCTACAACAATGTGATCAAGGAGTTGCGGATTACCGTGAGGGTGAACAAGCCGGGCTGATGTGGGCCCGCCCCCTCGATGATGTGCCGAGAGGGGCGGGCCGGATCAGTTGTGTTGCCGGGTTGCTAATAAGGGCTATTTCTCTTTGCTCTTGGTGCCCATCCAGTCCATCAGTGCAAACATCACGCCGGAGAAGACGAAGGTCAGGTGGATGCCCACCGTCCAGGCCAGTTCGTCGTTTGAGTAGTCTTTGACATTGACGAAGGTTTTCAGCAGCTCGATACCCGAAATGGCGACAATAGAGCCGATCAGCTTGATTTTCAGGTCGGTAAAGCCCACCTTGCCCATCCAGCTCGGGCGGTCTTCGTGGTCGGCGGTGTCGATCTTGGAGACGAAGTTTTCGTAACCGGCGAAGATGATAATCAACAGCAGATTGGACAGCAGTACCACGTCCACCAGGGTGAGGATGCCGACGATAACATCGGTGCCAGGGGCCGTCATGACGATGCTCATGAGGTGGATAAACTCCTTGCCAAACTTCAGCAGCAGTATGCCGATGGCGAAAACCAGGCCGATGTAAAACGGCACCAGCAGCCAGCGGCTGCCAAAAATCATGGCTTCCAAAAAGTGTTCTAACTTCTTCATACAACTCTCCTGGGTTAAGGGGCGAGGGGGAGGAGCCCCAGGAACTACTTGGTTAAGGGGGTGGATTTTATCGTGTTATCACGCAGGCTGCTGCGAAATTTGGGCCTACAGCGTGATGATGACCCGCACCGCGTCCAGCCTCAGGCTGGCGGCTTCCATAATGTGGTCAACGGCCTGCCACTGTTTCTCAAAGAACTCGATCTCATCGGCCCGCACATTGGGGTTGACCTGTTGCAAGGCTTTGAGACGGTTGATTTCGCTTTCCAGCGTGTCGCGGCTCTGTTTGTGCGCAGCGGCAAGAAGACGAGGCACCTCTTTTTGTGCCAGCGCCTCGGCCTGGTTGACCATTTCGCGCAGCTCTTCCTTATAGGCGAGGATGACTTTTTTGGCGGTGTCCTTTTTGATGTGCTGACTGTTTTCGCTGATCAGTTCGTAGGGGAGGTCGTGACTGTGGTCTTTGCCGTACTGGTCAATGGCCACACGCACCAGCGTGGGGGGAAGGTAGCGGCTGGCCTGCAGCTCTTTGCTGGAGACGCCCTCCAGCACGTAGATGCACTCGGTGATGAGGGTGCCCGGCGCGATGCCGGTCTGTTTCAGTGTTGTGATACTGCTGTTGCCCAGTTCGCTGCTGAGCACCATGTCGATGGCACCGGTGACCATGGGGTGGTCCCAGGAGATGAACTGGATGTCCTCGTTGGCCAGGGCGGTGGCGCGATCACAGGTGATGGTCATGCCGTCTTCGCTCAGGGCGGGGAAGTTGTTTTGCATCTTGTCGCTGGGGCGCACCACATGGGCCTTGTCCGAATGCGCCTCGGAATCGACGCCATAGCAGTCGAACAGCTGTTCCAGATAGGGGAAGAGTGCCGACTCGGCATCCTGTTGCTCTGCTTTTTGCGTCAGCGCCCGGGCAATACCGGGGCGGCAGGAGTTGTATTCCAGCAGGCGGTCTCGCCCCTGTTGCAGGGCTTCGTTCAGGGCCGCATGCAGTGTCTGGGTGGTGGCGATGAGGCTGTCGAGTTCCTCGCTCTGCTCTTCGCCCTGGTGCAGGGCATCGATGAGCATCGACTCCACCTGCGTCGCGATGTTGTGGCCGGCGGGACAGGTCTGTTCAAAGGCAGCGATGCCTTCGTGATACCAGCGGAACATGACCGCCTGCGGACTGTTTTCCAGATAGGGAACGTGGATCTGAATCGTCTCGGTCTGACCGATGCGATCGAGGCGGCCGATACGCTGCTCCAGCAGATCGGGGTTAAGCGGCAGGTCGAACAGCACCAGGTGGTGGGCAAACTGGAAGTTACGCCCTTCGCTGCCGATTTCGGAGCAGACCAGCACCGGGCT
>JALTMR010000246.1:3833-5146 GCA_027001525.1 Gammaproteobacteria bacterium | reverse complement strand
ATAGGCCAACGCCTCGGTGCTGACTTCACCCACAAAAGATTCAAACCGCGTGGAGCCGAGATAGATGGCCAACGCCATCAATGCCGCCCGATTCTCCGCCACAGCTTCGCCACCGAGTTGCGTCCGCTTGGCGGCCAGGGAGTATGCCTCTGCAATGTAGTAACCCAGCGACACCTTGCGGGCCACTTTCATCTCATCACCCAGTTGGCATAGTTGCTGGTAGTAGGCCCCCACGGCGTCGGCGTTAGCCACCAGCTCCAGGTCGTCCCGCACCCCCTTGACCTTGTCTTTAAAAAAAGCCAGCCGCTGCTTCAAATCCGGCATGGGGCGGTAGGTGATGGTTGCCGTGGAGCCTGCCACTCTTATGGACTTCACCGAGTCACGCAACAGCGTACCCAGCTCGTTCCCGACGATCATGTTCACCAGAAACTCACCCAGGCCGAGGGCGCTGTCTCCGGGGAAGTTGATACGGCCAATATTGAGATAGCGCAGATGCAGGCCATACGAAGAGGGCTCAACACCAAAGCGAATATTCAGATACGAGCCGAAAGGGTTCTGCGGCACATGGATTGAAAATGCCCCCTCGATCCCCACTGGCGTCATGTTGACCCGCCCTCGCAAACGCCTCACTCCCCGCATAGCAATGGCAATAACACCATTTACCTCCTGCTGGCTGACCGTCACGGTGGCCTCGTCTGCATCGCTCACCAACTCCCTGCGCAACTGACTGGCAAGGCGCTTGGCCTTGACGGCCGCCTGACTGTCAGGCTTTTCAACCGACGTCACCACCGCCTCGGAGTCACTCACCATCACCAGCAACACGAGAGGAAGCAAGAAAATAACGCCGACAGACAGCACACCGATAGCAATAAAAACCACCTGTTTACGCATTAGCCGCCCTCTACGACTTCGCCGCCGTCCTTTGGATGACATGTTTCACACCGCTCCGTAGAAAATGAGTGATTAGATCACCATCGAGGCTCCCACCCCGATGACTCTCTTGGGGGAAGCAAGCCTCTCCCTCTTTCGAAACCCCAAACACCAGGGAACCCGCCATAAGCAAGCGGGATGTGCCGAACAAATTTGAAGCATCTTACACCTAACAAAGCGATTAACCGACCATCTCTTTAGGCCATACGTAAGCACGCGTATACTGACAGCCCCTGACTACCTCCATACAGACTCGAACGCGGCGTATGTTCTCAAGATTTTTCAGTTCAAAACCAAAGTGGCAACATGCCAAAGCGGCTATCAGGCTGTCAGCCATTGAATCCTTCGATGGCGCCGATCCGGCACAGCAGGAGATATTAGAG
>JALTMR010000246.1:0-3823 GCA_027001525.1 Gammaproteobacteria bacterium | reverse complement strand
CTCTTGCGACGCAAGACCCTGACACCACAGTACGCCGCTGCGCCGTCACAACACTGCACAACACCCGCACACTCGACCTCATTGCAAACAACGATCCTGATGAGCGCGTTCGTGATGCTGCCCGGCACCAGCTGGCCCGCCTGCTCACAGGCGAAGCTGAGGGAGGTCCTTCAGCAGCGCAACGGCTGGCAGAAATTGAGGCACAACAAAACCCCACGGTGTTGGAGCATCTGTTAACCCACGGCGATGAGCAGATCAAACTTGCCGCACTTGACCAGATCGACGACGAGCAGCAGCTTGAGAAGATTGCACTGCACCATGAACTGGCCAAAGTCAGGGCCCTGGCCGCTGAACGCATCGAACAACCCGAACGGCTGAAAAACATCGCCAGGCACAGCAAGGGCAGAGACAAAAAAGTTTACCGAATCAGTCACGAGAAACTGAGCCGGATGCGCGAACAGCTCCGCCAGGAGGAACAACTCCAGCAACAGGCGCTGGAGATTTGTGCGGCAATGGAGGCGCTGGCACGCACGGAGTTCTCGGCTCTCTTCCCCCCCAAACTCCGAGGCCTGGTGCTTCAATGGGAAAAGTTACCTAACCAGCCCCGGCAGACGGAACGTTTCGAAACCGCACTCAAGCGCTGCGAAGCCATCTTGGGGCAACACGACTCAACCAGGGCAGAGCTGGAGGCTCAGTCACTGGCGCAACGCCAGCTCGACAGCTGTTGCCACACTCTGGAAAGCCAGATTGAACGGCTGTGCCAGCAGGAGGAGCTCTGCGGTAAAACCGTTGAGGCCGTCACTGCGCTGCTGGAGCAACAACAGCACCTCTGGGAGCAGCTGGCCAAAGACACCAACATCAGCACAACCGACCAACAGCGCTTTGAACACGCGCGCCAACTGCTTCAACGTTACAACCAATCGGCCACCTTGATCCTGGCCCAGGCATCCCGGCTCACACAGGCCGAGCGCCAGGCACAAAAGATTGTCATTCCCCAGGATATAGGCGCACTGCTTGAGCTTCGAAAAACAGTTCCCCCCCTGCTCAAAAAGATCAACTGGCCACCCATTTTCACTCCCCCCGAGCACCTGAACACCGCCCAACGGGCGATGGCCATTGTGGCGGAAAAAGAGCGTGAACTAAGCCAATGGCAAGCGCAGCAACTGCCCGCACTAACCAGCACGCTGGCGCAACTGGACACGGCTATCGACAGCGGCCAGCTCCAACAGGCCGAAACACTTTTCCGCCAGTTACAACAGTTGTTCCACCAATTGCCAGACCATGACACCCGCCCGCACCTCTCACGCTTTAATCAACTCAGAGCCAGAATTCAGGAGCTGCGAGACTGGCGCGGCTTTGCCGGCGTGCAACATAAAGAGGCGCTTTGCCAGCGCATGGAGGCGCTCATCCATCAAGAGATCGCCGCCGAAGAGAAGGCCATCCTGATCAAACAACTTCAGGACGAATGGAAACAACTCGGCCCCACCGGACCCGACCATGCCAAAGCCCTATGGCAGCGTTTTAGTGAAGCGGGAAAACGGGCATACGAACCCTGCCGGGACTTTAACCACCAGCAAAGCGAGATAAGAAAAAAGAACCTGGCGGTCAGACAAACGACCTGTGACCAGCTGGAAGACTTTATTGCTCAAACCAACTGGGAGACAGTCGACTGGCCCGCTGTGGAAAAAATCATCGCCGCCGCAAAAGAGGAGTGGCGCAGGCATTCACCCGTGGATCGAAAAGCCGGCAAAGCGCTGCAGACGCATTTCGACGCCCTGATCACGCAACTTCGGGCACAACTGCAAACGGAGTACCAGCGCAACATCGAACACAAACAACAGCTGCTCAAGCAGGCCGAAGCACTGGCAGAGCACAACGACCTGGGCGAGGCGATCAATCAGATCAAGCAACTTCAGCAACAATGGAAAGCGATCGGCGTAACCCCTCGCGCGGCCAACCAAAAAATATGGCAATCATTCAGACAAGCCAGCGATGCCGTTTTCGCCCGCCGCGATAAAGTGCGCCAGGCTCAACAGGCGGCAAGAGAGCAGCAAAAGAGTCGGGCTCAGATGCTGTGCGAGGAGGTCGAGGCGCTTGCCCGGCAAGCAGACCCTGACTTGAGCCAATCCAAAGGGCAATTGAAACAGATAACCCAGGCCTTTCAAGCCCTGGGCAAAGTGCCCGACCCGATCAGAAAACGCTTTGATCAGGCTTGCGAAAACTACCGCCACCACCTCGCCGAAGCGACTCATCAACATCAGGTAAAACAACTGGCGGAGGCACTACGAAAAGCCGGCCTCTGCGATGAAGTGGAGCGCTGCGTTCTTGCCGGCGAAGCGTTAAGCGAATCGCTCCTTGAACAGTGGCCAGCAACCATCGACCTGCCAGCCACCTGGGAGCGGACACTGACGGAGCGGCTCACACTCGCTCAACAGGATGCCGCTGCGAAAGACCCGTCTCGCCTGTCGAACCAGCAGGAGGCATCCTTAAAGGCACGCCAACACCTGTGCATTGAGGCTGAAATTCTGGCGGAACTGGAGTCCCCTGCCGAGGCCAAAGAGGCCCGCATCAAATATCAGCTCGAATGCTTTAACAAAGGCATAAAGAGTCCTGCGCAATCGCAGCGACAACAGGCCCTGGAACTGACTGAACGGTGGTGCAGTCTGAGTGCAACCACCAGCGACGAGCAACGCACACTTGAACAGCGATTCCAACGCGCCATCAGCCACTGCCTTAACGTACCCGCCAGTTGATCTCACGCGCAGTCTGCTCCCCCACGACCACGGATTTCAGGCTTTTGGGCGTACGCGCCTGAGAGCGGCTAACGGGAATCCGCCCGGCCATGATTTCGGCTTTTTTCTGCGGATAGAGCGGCTCGGCATTGGGCTCGACATAACCCTCGGGATAGATCGGCTGGTTGGTGCGCAGATCGTATTTGTCGCTTGCACCGACGACGTGCAGCATCTCATGCGCAATCACAACGTTGTTCGACTCGGTCATGCGCCGGGTGGCAAAGGCGTTGACGATGCCCAGCGACATTTTGGCAATGCCTACCGAATGTTGTAGCGCGCCGTGAGTGGCGGGGTCGTGGTACTGCACAAACATATCGATATCGGCAGGCGGGCCATCATAGTGCTGGCGCACCCTGGCGGCCCACAAACGCAGTTTTACATTCCACCACAGCGTCGTCATCAAAGAAGGGGGCGAGTCCAGCGGTGGCGGCAACTCCCGCACTTGCGGCCCCAGGCGGACGATGACCGGTTCGTGTTGCCCTCCCCCGTAACGTTTGAATTCACGCCCCATAAATTCGCTGATGGAGCGGAAGGATTCGTCATCCAGGGCGTCGATATAGGCCTGGCTGGCCTGACTGTCATCAGCATTGATCGGGTAGATCGTCACCCACTTCCGGGACGACCAATCGGCCTGGGCTGTTTTCAGTTGGTAAGCACTCAAACCGACAAACAGCAGGGCAGAGACAAGCAGAATCAGGCGAATCGTTTTAAACATGGGAAACTACAACACAGGGCTTCGAATAGAGAAGCGAGCCACCTTAGCAAACGGTTGAGCCGGAGACCACCTGACTGTAGGGCACCTCTATTAATTCATAAAAGCGCATCTTAAACCTCAAATCTGCCACACCCAGAATGAATAGAGGTGCCCTATAGCAACCAGCTTCTATCCAGCGATTTGAACTGTGTTTGAAGAAAATCCATCTGATCCGCCAGAATACGGCGATTACGCAGCGCCAGATACTCCGCCACATTGGGCACGTAAGGAACAGCCAGCAGCGGCATCCCCGCCTCCTCCGGCGTTTTGTCGGCTT
>JALTMR010000245.1 GCA_027001525.1 Gammaproteobacteria bacterium | reverse complement strand
GGCACTCACATCGCGCCCGACCCCGGGGGGTGGGTCACCCCGGGGGCGGGCGCGATGTGAGTGCCTATGTCCTGAGCCGGGCACCCGCCGCTGAAGAGCGCCTGATCGAGGATGCCATGGCCGAGGCTCAGGCCGTGTTGCCGATGGTGGTCAAGGGTGATTTTGAAAAGGCGATGAACCGCCTTCATTCCAAATAGCAAGCGAGTTTAAGGAACAATCATGGGAATTAAATGCGGCATCGTCGGGTTGCCCAATGTGGGTAAATCCACCCTGTTCAATGCGCTGACCAAGGCGGGGATCGAGGCGGCTAACTACCCATTCTGCACCATCGAGCCCAATGTGGGTGTAGTCCCTGTTCCTGATCCACGTCTGGATCGATTGGCAGAAATAGTTGACCCGCAGCGAGTGTTGCCCACCACCATTGAATTTGTCGATATTGCCGGTTTGGTGGCCGGGGCCTCAAAAGGTGAGGGTCTGGGCAACAAGTTTCTGGCCAATATCCGCGAAACTGATGCCATTACCCACGTCGTCCGTTGTTTTGATGATGGCAATGTTGTTCATGTGGCTGGCCAGGTGAGTCCTCTGGATGATATTGAGGTCATTAACACCGAGTTGGCTCTGGCGGACATGGAGACCGTGGACAAAACCATTCAGCGTGTTTCCCGTGTCGCCAAAAGTGGCGATAAAGATGCCAAGGCACAGCTCGCTCTATGCGAGCAGGTCAAGGCTCATCTTGATGAGGGCAATCCGGTGCGCTCCATGGGGCTTGATGCCGACCAGCGCTATTTATTGCGTGATATGCACCTGCTGACCATTAAGCCTACGATGTATATAGCCAACGTGGCCGACGATGGTTTCGACAATAACCCGATGCTGGATCAGGTGTGTGAGTTGGCCGCTTCAGAAGGTTCTGCTGTGGTGGCGGTTTGCGCGGCTATCGAATCTGAACTCATCGAACTGGATGATGAAGAGAAGCAGGAGTTTCTGAGTGATTTGGGGCTCGAAGAGCCAGGTTTGAACCGCTTGATTCGAGCAGGTTACGAGTTGCTGGGTCTACAAACTTATTTTACTGCTGGCGTCAAAGAGGTTCGTGCCTGGACGCTTAAGGTTGGTGCCTCGGCCCCGCAGGCGGCAGGTGTGATTCACACGGATTTTGAGAAAGGTTTTATTCGCGCTGAAGTGGTGGCTTATGACGACTTCGTCGCCTGCAATGGCGAAGCGGGGGCGAAAGAGGCGGGTAAATGGCGTCTTGAAGGCAAGGACTACATCGTGCAGGACGGCGATGTGATTCATTTTCGCTTCAACGTGTAGGGCACCTTTCTTCCCTCAGGAATCGACGACTCCTGCTTGACAAGGGGCGCTAAAATCTGCAAAATGCGCGCTCTCTATCGGAGCGTCAGCTCAGAGACAATGGCTATGTAGCTCAGCTGGTTAGAGCACATCACTCATAATGATGGGGTCGCAAGTTCGAATCTCGCCATAGCCACCATACAAAAAATAAAAGCCTGGCAATCGCTGGGCTTTTTTGTTTTTTGGGGTCCAGTAGGTTGTGGATGGCGTGGCCCAGCCATAATCCTTTTTAATTCAGCATGTCTCACCCGCTTGCGGCGGGCTCCCTGGTGTATTCATCTCCTCTTCCTGGGCAGGCTTTCCGGCCGGATCTCCCTTGCTCATGGTCTGTTGAAGGGGCTGCGCGGATATTGCTGGCTTTAGCCGTACCTTGTGATTGTCGTCTCGGTGATTGCAGTGTGATTTTGGCCTGCTGTATCCTCAGAGGTTCGATACTCCCCCTTGCCATTCAGGTTTATCAGAAGCTTACCGATTGATGGCAGTTAAGGATTTCTACAAAAGGTTCCACATTATGAACGCGAATACGCCAAAGTCAGCGCAAGCGCCGGTTGCAGAAGAGCAGGTTATCGACCTGAAACAGCCCGAGTTGTACATCAATCGTGAGTTGAGCTTGCTTGAATTCAACCGCAGGGTGTTGGCACAGGCCAAGGATGAGCGGGTTCCGCTGCTGGAGCGTTTGCGTTATCTCTGTATCTCCAGCACCAATATGGACGAGTTTTTCGAGGTTCGCGTGGCCGGCCTGATTAAACAGGTTGAGTTGGGGTCCACCCAGGCGGGGCCGGATAACATGTCCCCCCTGGATATACTCAAGACCGCAGGAGAGCGGGCCCAGCAGTTGGTTGCGGAGCAGTACCGAGTGCTTAACGACGTCTTGCTGCCGGAGCTGGCGCAGGAGAATATTCGTTTCATTCGAAGAAAAGACTGGAGTGAATCCCAGGCCAAGTGGGTGCGTCAATACTACCAGGAGGCGTTGCAGCCGCTGCTGACCCCTATTGGGCTGGATCCTGCCCACCCCTTTCCTCGCATTTTGAATAAGAGCCTTAACTTTGTTGTTTCGCTGTCGGGCAAGGATGCCTTTGGGCGCAACAGCGGCCTCGCCGTGGTGCAGGCGCCGCGCTCGCTTTCTCGCGTGATTCAGCTCCCCCCAGGCGCTACTGACAGTGGCCCTTACGACTTTGTATTTCTCTCCTCTATGATGCACGCCTATGTGGACGGCCTTTTTCACGGCATGAAAGTGCAGGGGTGTTACCAGTTCCGCGTCACCCGCAACAGTGAGTTGTTTGTGGATGAGGAGGAGGTGGATGATCTGCTGCGCGCCGTTGAGGGTGAGTTGCTGACTCGCCGATACGGTGATGAGGTGCGCCTGGAGGTGGCGGACAACTGCCCTGATGAGGTAGCCGACTATCTGTTGGCTCAGTTCGAGATGTCACGCGACGGGCTCTACCGGGTGAATGGGCCGGTGAATTTGAACCGGGTGCAGGAGGTCTACGATCTGGTGGATCGGCCGGACCTGAAGTTCCCCGCTTTTACGCCGAGCCTGCCCAAAGCATTTGACCCGAGCAAGGATCTGTTCGAGAGCATTTCCAAGCAGGACATTTTGACCCATCTGCCCTTTGAGTCATTTATTCCCGTGATCGACTTTGTTCGCCGTGCGGCTGAAGACAGCAACGTGTTGGCGATCAAGCAGACGCTCTACCGCACCGGACCGAAATCGGCCATTGTCGATGCCCTGGTGAATGCAGCTCAGGCGGGAAAGGAGGTGACGGTGGTTATCGAACTGCGGGCGAGGTTTGATGAGGAGGCCAATGTCGCTCTGGCGAATCGCCTGCAGCGGGCCGGGGCCCATGTGGTCTACGGGGTGGTGGGGTATAAAACACACGCCAAGATGACCATGGTGGTGCGGCGTGAGGGGCGTCATCTGCGCCATTACGTCCACCTGGGTACGGGAAACTATCATCCCCGTACCGCTCGCATCTACACCGATTACGGTCTGTTCTCGCGCAACAAACTGTTGGGGGAGGATGTGCAGATGGTCTTCAATCAACTGACCAGCCTGGGCAAGGTGGCCAAACTCAACAAGCTGCTGCAGTCGCCCTTCACCCTGCATAAATCGATGCTGGAGAAAATTGAGCGCGAGACCGGGCGTGCCAAGGTGGGAAAAAAGGGGCGCATCATCGTCAAGGTCAATTCGTTGATCGATACCAAACTGATTCAGGCGCTCTATAAGGCTTCGGCCGCAGGAGTGGAGATCGACCTGATTGTGCGCGGGATGTGCCGTTTACGTCCTGGCGTGGCGGGGGTTTCAGAGAATATTCGGGTGCGTTCGATCGTGGGGCGTTTTCTGGAGCACACGCGGGTCTGCTATTTCTACAACGATGGCAACGAGGAGGTCTTCTGCTCCAGTGCCGACTGGATGGAACGCAATATGTTCCGCCGGGTCGAGGTCTGCTTTCCCATTGAGTCCTCGAAGCTGCGGCAGCGCATCATCAAGGAGCTGGATTACTATTTGAAGGACAACAGTCAGGCCTGGGAGCTGAGTAGCGAGGGTGTGTATCAGCGCACGGCCCCTGCAGAGGACGAGGCTGCATTTTCCGCCCAAAACGCGTTACTGCAGGAGTGGGCGGAGCAGGCCTAGTGTTATTCGAATGTCAGTTTGAAGTTAGCTGCCTCTAGCCAGGCGGCCTCCTGTTCCAGATCTGCTCGCGTCAGGGGTTGTTCCTCAAGCCAGCCGTCGGGAAATTTGATCTCCAGTGCTTTTGAGGCGGCCTTGAGCTTGAACGTCGGCAGGGGCGATTGGCTGCGGCTGCGTCTCAATATGACGGCAAGACGAAGCAGAATGGCCATGCGTTTGGCGGGTTTGCTCAGGCGTTTGGGTAGCTCTTTGATGACTTTGGTGGGCAGTTTTCGTCGATGGGCCAGTACCAGGGCCGAGAGCATATGCTGTTCCTGCTGCGTAAAGCCGGGCAGATCTGCGTTGGCGATAATATAGGCACCGTGGTGATGGTGGCGGCTGTGGGCGATGTCGATGCCGATTTCGTGCAGGCAGGCCGCCCACCGTAGCCACTTGGCATCGTCTTCCGTCAGGCCCCACGTCTCTCCCACCTGGTAGAGACAGGCCAGGGCGGTCACCTTCACTCGCTGGCTGTGTTCCTCGTCCACATGGTAACGGGTGGTTAGGCTGCTGACGCTGCGGCTGCGTGTGTCCTTGTTATGGATCTGGCCGATGAGGTCATAGAGCAGGCCCTCTCGCAGTGCGCCGTCCGAGGCTTCCATCCGTTCAATCTTCAGGGCCTCAAAGGTTGCGCGCAGCACCACCAGGCCGCCGACGAAGACCGGTGCGCGGTCTTTGTTTAATCCGGGTAGTTCGATCTGGTCGATGTGTCCTATCTCTTTGAGCTGTTCCAGCAGCTGGTCGATGGCTGCCAGGGTGATGCCGTCATTGCTTAGCCCTGTCGCGCGAATCACGTTAGCGGCGGCACGAATGGTGCCGGAGGCCCCCACGGCCTGATCCCAGCCGCGCTGGCGAAAACCTCTGGCCACCGGCGCGAGTTCCATCATGGCGTGGAGTCTGGCCGCTTTGAGATTGGCGCTGTTGATCTTGCCGTTGGCGAAAAATTTCCGGCTGACGCTGACGCAGCCCATCTCCAGGCTCTCCAGCCATTTGGGGGTGCTCTCTTGTCCGATAATCAGCTCGGTGCTGCCACCGCCAATATCCATGACGAAGCGTTTTTTGCCGTCTGTGGCGAGGCTTTGAGCGACGCCAAGGTAGATCAGGCGCGCTTCCTCCACCCCGGCAATGACGTCGA
>JALTMR010000244.1 GCA_027001525.1 Gammaproteobacteria bacterium | reverse complement strand
CATGACCTGGGTCGTCGCAGTGTTACTGGTGATTTCCGTCAGAAAGATGATCACCGCTGCAATCCCCAGCAACATAAGCGGCAGTGGCACCACGGAGAGAAAGCTCAACTGCTCCCCCACCCAGAGGGAGAGACCTGAGCCCTTCATCCCCATTGCCAGGGCAAACCCGCCCCCCAGGAGGATGAGGATGTCCCACGGCAATTTTCCGATGGCCTCTTTGCCCAGAACGGGCTGCCCCTGGCGCACGGGTATCAGAAACAGTAACAGGGCGAAAAATATAGCCACGGTGCCATCATCGACACCGGAATACGGCAACAGAGAGGACCAGCCGGGCAGGTTGAACTCATCCCCCTTGACTCCCTGGCGTGTCATCCAGGCCAGTGCGGTAAGCCCCAGTACCCAGGCGACAAATTTTTCATCCCTCTTCATCGCTCCCAGGCTACGCAACTCCTCATGGAGGTGGTCCACCGAGTCGATCTGCCAATGCAGTGTGCGGACACGGCGCCCCAGCAAGGTGAGCACCACGATCAGCCCGATGATTACCATCGGCACGCCCACCATCATCCACTGCATGAAGCTGGGCACTAACTCCGGGGCCGCCGTGCGCACATTCTCAAGAAAGACCAGATTAGGCACAGTGCCGACCGGGGTGCCCATGCCGCCGATATTGGCGCTGTAGGCAATGGTGAGCAGCAGTACGGTGGCAAAGATATTCATCTGCGCCGAGCTGAAAAGTTTATCCAGCCGACTGAGCACAGCCACGGCGATCGTTACCATCAACATGGTCGTTGCGGTGTTGGAGATCCACATGGATAGAAAAGCGGTCACACAGGCAAAGCCGACCAGCATCTGAAATGGACTGTGGTGAAAGCGCGACAGGACCACCAAAGCCAAACGTTTGTGCAATCCCGTGCGCTCCAGTGCCTGGGCGATCAGAAAGCCGCCCACGAAGAGAAACATGATACTGGTCATGTAGCGCGGCGCGGTCTCTTTGGCCGTGGCAATGCCCGACAGGGGAAAGGCAATCAGCGGAATCAGCGCAGTCACCGCCAGCGGCACGCATTCGGTGAGCCACCATAAGGCCATCCACAGGGCGATACCTAACATAAAGGGGGCCTGCGGATGATCAGGAATATCAATTAACAGGGGACAGAGCACGGCCAGCGCCGGGCCAGCTATTCTGGCAATGGGTTTTACATTTTTCACGAGACGGCGCACCGCATTTATCTATTGGTCTGGGCGGGCATCATAGCGATTTGGGTTGTGGGGGGAAAGCCGATTTCGGCAAGCCGCTACCCGACAAGCAAAAAGGGCTGCCCTCAACAGGCAACCCTTTTAATGGTGAGGATTAACGTCCGGCAACGTCGTTAAAACTCCTCCCACTCATCGCTGTCGCTGGCGGACGATGGGGGCGCTTTGCTGGCTGCCGGAGCCGGTGCCACCCTGGCCGTCGCTCGGGGTGCAGGCGATGCTGCCGCTGCGGGGGCCGCGCTGCCAAAGCTGCTGTCATCGAGATCCACATCGCCAACGTTGAAGCGCGTCACCATCTGCTGCAAACCTTTTGACTGGCTCGCCATCGACTCACTGGCTGCTGCCGCCTCTTCCACCAATGCCGCGTTCTGCTGCGTCACCGATTCGAGCTGGGTAATGGCCTTGTTGATCTGATCGATGCCCGCCGCCTGTTCCTGTCCGGCAGCGGCGATCTCGGCGATGATGTCACTCACTTTCTTCGACGCGACCACGATCTCATCCAGGGTGTTGCCTGACTCATCCACCAGGCGACTGCCCTCTTCCACCTTGGAAACACTGTCTTTGATCAATCCCTTGATCTCTTTCGCTGCAGCAGCACTGCGTTGCGCCAGGTTGCGCACCTCACCGGCCACCACGGCAAAGCCGCGTCCCTGCTCGCCGGCGCGCGCCGCCTCCACCGCCGCGTTCAGGGCCAATAAATTGGTTTGAAAGGCGATCTCGTCGATGACGCTGATGATGTCTTCAATCTTCTTGCTGCTGGTGTTGATTTCCGACATGGCGTTAACCGCGGCACTCACCACCTCACCACCTTTCTCCGCCTGCTGCTTGGCACCACTGGCAAGCTGATTGGCCTGGCGGGCATTGTCGGCGTTTTGTTTGACGACGCTAGTCATCTCCTCCATGGTGGAGGCGGTCTCTTCAATCGAAGAGGCCTGCTCCTCCGTGCGCTGACTCAGATCCGTGTTGCCCTGGGATATTTCTCCGGCCCCGTTACTGATGCTGCTGGCGGCCTGGGCAATTTCAGAGACCATACTTCTCAGGTTGCTCATCGAGGTGTTAAGGGCGTCACTCAATACGGCGAACTCACCGGAGAAGTCTCCCTCCATCGCCTGGGTCAAATCCCCCTCGGACAGGCTCTTTATGACGCGAGTGGACTCTCGCAACGGCATCACCACCGCTTTCAACATCTCGTTGATGCCTTCACCCAGCACCTTGGTGAAGCCAGAATAGGAAGAAGTATCGAGGCGCTGCTCAAGATCCCCGGCCACAGCGGCGGCGATTAGCGACTCAAGCTGACGCTCGGCATCTTTCTGTTCGGTCAGATCCTTCCACTCCACCATGTTGCCCTTGTAACTGCCATCCGGACCAATAATAGCGGTGGCATTGACTTCAAACTCCATCCCCTCAAGGGAGATGGAGCCGGTATAGGGCAAGCGACTCAGGTCAGATAACAGGGCTCGCTGGTGTGCCGGATTTTTGTGAAAACGATCGATGCAAGTGCCCACCAGGCTTTTAACCTCAAATCCGGGAATCACTGCCCGTATCTGATCCTCACGGTTGCGCAACATCTCGATCACTGCCGGGTTCATGTAGGTGATTTTCAGGTCTTCATCGCAGATCATTAATGAGGTCTGTGCCCCCTGCACTGCCGAGGTCAAACGGGAGACCTCCTCCTCTCGGGCCCTGAGTTCGGTGACATCGGACCACTCCAGTGTGCAGCCCACGTACTGCCCCTGCAAATCGTTGATCGCACTGGCCAGAATATGAAAGGTAAGGGGCCCCACCTGAATATCGGTTTCAAACGGGAGATTGGCCGGATCGGCCAGAATCTTACGTTGATGGGCGGGGTTTTTATGGAAAATATCGATACAGGTTCCCACCAGCTTGTTCGCATCAAACCCGGGATAGAGCGACTGCAACGCCGCGCCATGCGTCTGCATCAGCGCCAGTGTGGATTCGTTGGCGTAGGTGATCACCAGGTCGCGGTCGATCATCATCATGGCCGTCTGGGCACCATCAACCGCCCGTTGCAGACGCGAGGCCTGCTCCTCCTGCTGGCGTTTTTCGGTAACATCATGCCACTGAACAACATACCCCAGGCGCTTGCCTTTTTTATCTACAACCACTCGGGTTTCGTGTTCAAAAACGAAGTGCCCCGGGGTAATTTCGCCCTCGCGCTTGTCGCCAGGCTGCAGGCTGTGAAGAATTCGTTTAATTGCATCCGGGTCTTTGTGGTAACGGTGGATGCTGCCGCCGACGACTTCGGAGACCTTGAAGCCGGGCAGGTACTGAGCCAGCTCATCCTCAACTTCTAGTAGAGTATCGCGTGTTTTTTTGTTCGCAAAAATAATGTTTTCATCAGCATCCGCCATCATGATGTTAATAGGTGAGTGCTCAAGGATATCTTGTAGCACCTCGAGGCTATCAACCATTGTTACTGGATGTTCTTCGTTCGCCATTTTCATCAACCTCTCGATTTCCCTGCCACCATACCCTGCCCTCCTTAACATCTGCGGACGTGAACGGCGCAATCTAGATAAATACCTAGGTGCTTAAAGCCCTCTGCTGCCACCTAACCACGTTAGGCGTAAAGCAAACTGAGTGCCTTCTATTGACTCCACCCTTACGGCAATGAATATCGACAATGGGCGGGAAAACTTTATGGATTTAATTTGGGAAGGATAAAAACAGAGAAACAGCTTGACCAGTAACCAGTAAGTTCGTGCCCAACCAATGACCAACGACGATCATCAGACACCGTGGAATAGAAAAGGCAGGTGCATTGTGGCACCTGCCTTTTAGGAAGAATGCCTACCCTTTGAGTAACAGCGACTCCGCTTTTTCAATATCCTCAGGTGCGCCATACAGAATCAGAGTGTCGTTCTCTTTCAGCAACATCTCTGCTCTGGGCTGCGGGCCTTTGATACCGTTTCGTCTTACCGCAGTGACGTTGACGTTAAGCGCGGCGAGGTCCAGCTCTTCAATTCTGCGCCCTACGGCATAAGCCCCCTCGGGCAGAACGACGCTGTGCAGGCGCTCCCGAAAGACTTCGGACTCTTCCAGTGACTCCGGTTCCTGGCCATGGAAAAACTCTTTTAACATGCCGTAGCGACTGCGCCGCACCGCCTGGGTCTGACGTACGATTTGAGCCACGGGGACATCGAGCAATAACAACAGATGGGAAGCCAGCATCAGTGCGGCTTCCAGCGTATCGGGAACCACCTCGGTTGCGCCTGCCTGCTGCAATCGTTCCAGAGCGAAATCGTTGGCTGTGCGCACCAGAACGGGGACATCGGGCCGCTCGCTGCGAATATTGACCAATATTTTCTCCGCCGAGCTAATATCGTCGTAGCTGATGACGACAGCGCGCGCATGAGCCAGACCAGCCGCCTTGAGAATATCGATATGGGTGGAATCACCAAAGGTTACCCGCTCCCCCGCCGCTCGAGCCTCGCGGACGATGACGGGATCAAGCTCCAGAGCAACGAACTCGAAATCCTCCTTCTCAAGCAAACGCGCAATATTCTGCCCGGTACGGCCGTAGCCACAGATGATGACATGGCCTTCAAGCTTGGCGCTGTTCTGATGCACCTCTTTGACAATCTCTTCACGATGTTCAATGTAGCTGCCGGAGTTAAAACGTTTGGCGATGGCGCCGTTGTATCGCAACATAAAGGGGGCCATGATCATGCTCAGAATAAGCGTCGCCACGATGATCTGGGTCAGCCCTTCATGGAACAGGCCCGTCGTCATGGCCAGCATCAACAGAGCCAAGCCAAACTCTCCCCCCTGCCCCAGCGTGATGCCCGCACGTAATGAGACGCCCTTGGGGTTCCCCGCCCATTGCGCCAGGCCGGCAATTGAAAGCACTTTAAAAAGGGTCAACGCAGCCAGTAACAGAAGAATCCAGTGCAGATTCTCAAGCAT
>JALTMR010000243.1 GCA_027001525.1 Gammaproteobacteria bacterium | reverse complement strand
GCGGTGACGGCGACCATCCTCGTGCTCTGCTGCCTGGATGCGATCTTTACGCTGAACCTGATTCAACAGGGCATAGCCGTTGAAGCCAATCCGTTAATGAAGGCTTTGATCGATCACGATCTGCAGGTGTTTTTTCTGACGAAATACCTCATTACCGCCATCGGCGTATTTGTTCTGCTGACCCACAAAAATTTCTATCTGTTTCGCTCAGTGAAGGTGGGGCACCTGCTGCTTGGCCTGTTGGTTATGTACGCCTTACTGATCAAGTATGAGCTGGTGCTGTTTAGCCTGGCTGCAGCGGCCTGAGGTTTTCCCGATAGCTTGTCAGCCCTTTCCATCCTTACTGTTGGTTGCCTACATCAGCTTCCCGTTGACGAGAAAGTGAACCCAGATGCTTGCACCGTAGCCCAGGGCAATGGCCCAGCTCCATTTGAGGTGTGAAAAGAAGGTGTAGACGCCCCGCGCCTGCCCCATGAGTGCGACGCCCGCTGCGGAGCCAATGGAGAGCAGTGAGCCGCCGACCCCCGCGGTTAGCGTGACCAGCAACCATTGGCCGTGGGACATGTCAGGGTTCATGGTGAGCACCGCAAACATTACTGGAATGTTGTCGACGATGGAGGAGAGTACGCCCACCAGAATGTTGGCGGTTGTGTGGCCGAGATCGATGTACATGATTTCTGACAGCATGCCCAGATAGCCGATAGTGCCGAGCCCCCCAACGCAAAGAATAACGCCGTAGAAGAACATCAACGTATCCCACTCCACCCGCTGTACGCTGGAGAATATATCAAACGGTGCCGGTTTTCCGCCTTTGGAATGGTCTTCGCGAATGTCCAGTTTCGCCGGGCTGGGGTGCAGACTTTCCAGCGCACGTTTCTCACTCATCTTCAGCTTGTAACCATAAAACTTAAGCAGGCCCAGGCCGGTCATCATGCCCAGCACTGGCGGCAGGTGGAGGAAGTTGTGACTGCTGACGGCCATGGCGATGGTGAGTATGAACAGGCCGAGAATCACCAGCCCGCCCTCTTTGATCCTGACCGTTTCACCGCTTGCCTGGGGGCGGGTTTTGGGTACGGTCAGTGACATGATCAGTGCCGGAACGAGCCAGTTCACCAGGGCCGGCAGAAACAGGTTAAAAAACTCTTCGAAGCGCACGATGCCCTTCTGCCATACCATGAGCGTCGTGATGTCACCAAACGGGCTGAAGGCACCGCCGGCGTTGGCGGCCACTACGATGTTGATGCAGGCAACGCTGATAAAGGCCATGTTGCCTGCGCCTACGGCAATGGCCACCGCTGCCATCAGCAGAGCGGTGGTGAGGTTATCTGCCACGGGGGAGATGACAAACGCCAAGGCCCCGGTGAGCCAGAAAATAGTGCGCAGGGAGTAGCCGGTGGAGACCAGCCAGGCGCGCAGCGCAGCGAATATGTTTCGCTCTTCCAGGGCGTTGATGTAGGTCATGGCCGCCAGTAGAAAGAGCATCAGCTCCCCGTATTCAAGCAGGTTGTGGCGCACCGCAATGGCGGCGGTTTCGTGATCCCCCTGGCTGGCGTAGGCGAAACCCACCAGCGCCCAGATAATGCCGGCGGCCACCAGTACCGGTTTTGATTTGCGCAGATGAAGTGACTCTTCACCAATCACAAGCGCGTAGGCAATAACAAACACAATGAGGGCGATGATGCCGTAGATGGAACTCGTCAGGTCAAGCAGCTCACCGCCGCCGCTGGATGCCCATGAGACGGTCGGAAACAGAGAGGCCAGCAAGGCCAAAAAACCAGGAGCTACTTTGTTGAACGGCATTGATACTTTCCAGGAGGTAGGGTTTTGACGCGACACTGGGGAGGGCAGGGGGATCTGTCTACCCTCCTCAACCGGGATCACTGCGCATTTTGTCGGAGTTACTGCACGAGTTCAAGTAAGGCGAACGTATGGCGGCGAGTGGGTTAGAATGCAGCACGATTGGCACACTATTTGGCATTTGAACAGATGACTCCCGAGACTCTAGCGGCACTGAAACAGGGTGGTTTGGTTCTGACTGTGAATCGGCGTTTGGCGCGTCATATTCAGCAGCAATTTGGTGAGGCACAACTGGCCGAAGGCCACGGCGTATGGCCAACGCCCAAGGTTGCTGCCTGGGAGGATTGGCTCGATGCGTTGTGGCAACGCATCGACAATGAGCCATCCCTGACGCTGCTGCAAAGCCATCAGCTCAGCGCCTTGTGGGAGGATGTGGTGAAGCGCTCCACCAGCGCCAGCCAGCTTCTGAACCCGGCCAACACCGCGGCCATGGCGATCAAGGCATACAATTTACTCAAGCAGTGGAATTTGGGTCTGGATGCGGTGAGTGACTCTGATCACCCCGATGTGCAGGCCTTCGCCCAGTGGATGCGCGACTATCAGCAGCGTTGCCAACAGCAGGGGTGGCTGGATGGCCACGCCCGCTTGGCGCTGTTGATTGATGCGATCGAAGGGGGAGATCTCCCTTTGCCGGAGCAGGTTGTCTGGGTCGGGTTTGATTCGTTGACGCCGCAGCAGCGCCGCTTCATGGCGGCACTGCAGCAGGCGGGTTGCCGCGGGAGCGAAGAGTCGCACGTCTCGCCGCAAGGCCAGGCCAGCTGCCGCCCCTGCAGTGATGCCATGGGCGAACTGGAGAGCGCCGCAGCCTGGGCGCTTCAGCTGCAAAAGCAAAACAGTAATCACCGCATCGCAATCGTTGTTCCCGATCTGGCAGGGGGGCGAAGTGACGTGATGCGGATCTTTGATGAGGCGCTGTGCCCCGATACTGTACTGAAATTAACCGACGAATTTACTCGCCCCTATAACCTTTCCTGCGGCATGCCTCTGGCCGAGTCGTCCCCCATCGCAGCGGCTTTGGCGCTGTTGTCTCTCGCCAATGCGCCCTTGGAGCTGGGGGCGCTGGGGCGGTTGATTCAGTCGCCCTATCTTGCTGGCGGCGAGAGCGAGCTGGGGGCGCGGGCCTTGCTGGATCGTCACCTGCGAGAGCTGGGTGATGCGCGCTACAGCCTCGTGAACATGGCCCGTTTGGCCGCCGCTGAGCGGCTCTCCTGCCCGCAACTGGCCGCCAGTTTCAAGGCGATGGTGGAGACAAAGGCGACGTTGCCGCGTCGTCAGTGCCTCAGTGCATGGGTGCCGTCGCTGCGGGCGTTGCTGAAAGCCGGCGGTTGGCCGGGGGAGCGGCCTTTGAGCAGTGCCGAGTACCAGGCCGTTGAGGTGTGGCAAGGCCTTTTGGGTAAGTTCTCGAGCCTGGATATTGTGGTGGGTGAGGTTGGATTCTCGGACGCGGTGAGTCACCTGAAGCAGATGGCCGCAGACCACCCCTTTCAGTTAAAAACCCCCGAAGCGCAGGTGCAGATTCTTGGCATGTTGGAGGCCGCTGGCCTGGACTTCGATTATCTCTGGATCACCGGTCTGCACGACGGTGTGTGGCCCCCCGCGCCGCGACCTAACCCTTTTCTGCCCATGAGCTTGCAACGTTTGCAGGAGATGCCTCATGCCTCTGCCGAACGGGAGCTGCACTTTGCCCAGGAGTTAACCCAGCGGTTGCTCGCCAGTGCCGGGGAGGTGGTGGTGAGTTACCCTCAGCGTGATGGTGACAGCGATCTGCGCCCCAGCCCCCTGATTGTGGCATTGGCGCAGAGCGACAGCGACATTCCCGACGTGCAGATCTCCCGCTGGCAGATATTCCAGAGTCGCGCGCTTGAACCGTTGCAGGACTGGCGCGGCTCGACGTTGTCGGCGAACGGGGCGCAGGCTGTGAGCGTCTCCGGTGGCAGTGGTATTTTCACCGATCAGGCCGCCTGCCCCTTTCGCGCTTTTGCATACCGCCGATTGGGTGCGCGCCCCCTGCCGGAGGTGGCCTCAGGTCTGAGTCCGGCTCAGCGAGGCAGCATCCTGCACACGATTCTGGAAAAGTTCTGGCTCGATCTCCAGGGGCAGGCTGATCTGCTGGCGATGGACGAATCGGCCCTGAATGATCGGGTCGCCGGAGTGGTCGCCAGCGTCCTTGCACAAGAGGCCAGGCGACAGCCTCAGCGGTTTACCGAGCGCTTTACGGCGCTGGAGCAGGAGCGGTTGACTCAACTGCTCCAGCGCTGGCTGGCTGTAGAGAAGCGGCGGCAGCCGTTTACCCTCGTCTCGTCGGAGGAGAGGCGCCGTGTCTGCATCGGCGGCCTGGCGGTGGAAATTAAAGCCGATCGCATTGATCGTCTCGACAACGATGGCCGTGAGCTGATCATCGATTACAAAACCAGCGACCGCAAGGCCAAGACCTGGTTTGGTGAGCGGCCGGATGAGCCGCAGCTGCCGCTCTACGCGGTGACCCACGCTCGCCCGGTGGCAGGCCTGGCTTTTGCCACCCTGCGTCCCGATGGCTGCGGCCTAGAGGGGGTCAGCGATGGCGTGGAGGTTGGCAAGGGCGTGACGGACATCGAGCAGAAAAAAGGGGCTGACGAAACAGATTGGGAGAGACAACTGGAGCGCTGGCACAGGGTACTGGAAAAACTGGCCAATGATTTTCGCACCGGTCGGGCAGAAGTCGATCCCAAAGAGATTAACACCAGCTGCACTTATTGCGGTTTGCAGGGGTTATGCCGGGTTGGTGAACTGGGTGGAGAGTCGCGCTGAGCGCCGATAGGGCAGGGCCCGCTTGGTCTGCGGGCCCTGCTGAAGCACCTGCTCTATTGCTCTGAAAAGGGGAACTTTCTGTATTTCAGTGTGAAGTTTTCCCATCGACCTGACTTGTTGGCGGTGCTGTTGAGTTCCAGTTTGGCAATGCTGGTGGCCTGGGTTGAGATGTTGCTGAAGTAGAACGTGGCCGGCACGGTGGTGTCGGCCACGAGTGACGTCTCAAACCGGTAGGGATTCAGCGCTTCTTTATTTCCCACCTTTACTTTGTAGAACTTGTATTCGTTGCCCAGGTTGTCGTAGAGCATGGCAATGCGGCGGCCATAGTTGCCAAAGCGGACGGTCCGGTCGAAGTACTGGCTGGTGATATTGAAGCGGCACTCCATTTCGTTGCCTGCTTTCAGGCAGCCGTCAAGCTCAAAGGCGATACCGGCACCTGTTTTGGTTATATTGGCTCGCGCTGGTGGCGCGGGGGGTTGGGGTTTTACTTCAGCCACAGGGGCTGGCGCTGGTGCGGCTTGTGGTGCCGGTGCCGCAGGGG
>JALTMR010000242.1 GCA_027001525.1 Gammaproteobacteria bacterium | reverse complement strand
GGCACCGCTGTTGCTTTACTCCGAGGAGACCGTCGGGCCACAGGCCACTCGTGAGGCCTACACCGGTGCCAGCTTGTTATGGGAAGGCGAGGTCGGCGACTGGAGCCTGGGAAGTGATCTCTTTTTTGGTCAGGTGGATCTCGAGGGGATGACGGTAAAAGGAACGCTGGGCGTGACCCTTCGTGCCAACTGGGACGATACCGTTGAGTTTCAGGCCTCTACCTACCAGGGCAACATGAAAACAGACCCCGCAGGTCCGATGGCGGTCATAAATGAGAAAGCCCATTCGGCCAAGCTGGTCGGTGCCAAGTTGGATTGGAACGACGTCGTGGCCTATGCCGAAGTCGCGAAGGTAGAGATGGATGTGACTGCCGGAGGGCAGCGCATTGGTGACTCTGATGCCTGGTACGTCACACTGGGGTACCGGCTAGGCAAGCTCCTGCCTCATATCACCCGCCAGAATTGGGAGCGGGGCAACGGCGACAATCATCAAATTTCCACAGTGGGTGTTGCCTACAGCCTCACTGATGCAGTGGTGTTCAAAGCCGAGCAAAGTCGCATCGATACGAATAACTACGCGACCCAGCAGGGTTTGTTTGACAGCCCACCCTCCAGCGGTTCCACCAACATGACCAGCATCGCTGTCGATATCATTTTCTAAAGGAGCCGGAATATGTATCGCAAGTTGAATAAAATGAGCATCAAACACGCGGCTGTGGTTTTTGTGTCGCTGTTCTTTCTGATGGCGGGGCAGGTGTTTGCCGATGTAGCCGTGATAGCGAATAAAGGGATAAGCGTAGATTCTATTAGCGCCAAAGAGGACAAGAAACTTTGGTTAGGCAAAAGCAAGTCACTGGGGGGCACCAACGTAAAACTGGCAGACCTGAAGCCGGGTGATGCGTCGCGGGACCAGTTTTACGCCAATGTCGTCAAAAAGAGCGGAAAAAAGCTTAAGTCCTATTGGGCAAAAATTGTCTTCTCGGGCAAAGGGACGCCTCCCAAGCCTTTTGCTTCCGACGCCGATGTCATCGACTGGGTGGCGAAAACACCCGGTGCCCTGGGGTATGTTGATAGCGGTGCTGCGGATGATTCGGTAAAGGTATTGCTGATTGACAAGTAGGTGGGGGGTGAGCGTCCTGCATGCCCGTCATACAGTGTGTTGACGGGCCGTTTCAGTGTTTTTCCCGGTGCCGTAAGGCGGGCTTAATCCTCACCTTGTTGTTGTGGGTATTACATAAAAACCGTTTCAGGTGAAGCGGTTTTTTTATGCCTCTCAATCGTGTATTTCGCCGGATATCCTGGTCTTGACACCCCTCCTTCCCCTGGTATACCGTTCGCACCTGTTTTCAGGTGCCTCCCAGTTAAACGGGAAATTGGTGCGCATTGCGATGCTATTCCAATACTGCCCCCGCAACGGTGATTGATGTAAAGCTGTCTCCGGAGAATTCCAGCCACTGTGCTCTGTGCACGGGAAGGCGAGACAGCAGAAGTCTGTTTACTTCGCATCATTAGTCCGTATACCGGCCTGAAATTGACTACTGTGAGATAGCGTGGGGCTATTGGAAGTAGGTGAGCAACGGTCGGTCAGCTTGTCAGCGTAGCAAAGTAACTGCGCGTTGGGCCGTTTTTGCCACTCCTCCCTTTTTACACCCTCCTTCTATCTTCACGGCTGACTTGATTTTTTAACTCATGTCCCGGAGAAGAGACAGAATGACCCATACACACACAAGCAAATGCCGCTTGGGCACCTCGGTGCTGCTGGCTGCGCTGGCCCTGCCGCAGGTGGTGCAAGCGCAGTCAGACGAGGCGCTGCTGCAACGCATCGACGCGCTGGAGCAACGGCTGATTGAACTGGAAACCACCACCGTGCTTTCCGACCCTGAGACCAGCGTTAAACGCATCGAGGTGTTTATCGATGCAAACGGCATCGAGCACGACACTCAGGTGCCCGGCAGCCAGCGAGTAGTGACCTACCAGCGCCAGCGCGTGTTCCGCCGTCAAACCATCAACGAGAAAATTGAAGAAGCGTTGGCGGATGCTGAAAGCCGCAATGTTCAGCTCGGGGTGGACGCGGCCATCGTGATGCAGAACGTGCAGCAGAACCGGGGGCAGACTCAGGGCGCGGACGGCAGCACCTATCAGCTGGCCTCCACCGATCTCTACTTCACCGCCGGCCTGGCTCAATACACCATGTTTTTTGCCGATATCGTCGGCCTGAGCGGCACCCCGCAGGGCGATGGCACTGATGGTGAGCTGGCCCAGACCAATGGCTACGGCGCCCGCCTGACGCAGCAAAATGACCTGAGCCTGCGCGAGGCGTGGTTGATGACCCAGCTCTGGGACCAGCAGCTCTCGCTCACCATTGGCCGTGTTGATCTGACCAACTACTTCGACAACAACGCTGCCGCCAATGACGAAACCAGTCAGTTTCTCAGCGACTCTCTGGTGAACAACCCGGCCCTGGGGCTGGCGGAAAACGGGGCCGGCATGGCGCTGGTCTACGACCCCAAGGGGGCCTTCTCCGCCCGGCTGGGTTACCAGCAGAGCACCGATGCAGCCACCAACCTGTCCGACTCGCTTTACCAGCTGGTGGAGATTGTCTACCGCGCCAACCCGCTGCGCATGGGGGAGGGTAACTACCGCCTCTGGTACCGTCAGGACAACACCATCGGTGGCGGCCTGAGCGCCCATGGCCTCAGCTTTGATCAAAAACTGAGCGCCGGCATCACCGCATTTACCCGATACGGCAATAACGAGGTGGAAGGTAACAGCGAAAATGACATTCACTACAGCGCCGGTGTGCAGTTTGCCAATGGCCTGGGTTTTAACCCCGAAGATGCCTGGGGCATCGGCTACAGCGGTTCTGACCTGGCAGACAAAAGCAACGAGCGTTTGGTGGAGGGTTACTACAACCTGCGCATCGCCGAGAAGTTGCAGCTCTCTTTCCATCTTGCCTATCTGACAGAAAAAGCGGCGGCTGCGGAGGCGGTGAGTTACCTGGTGCCCGGCACCCGCCTTCAAGCCAGCTTCTGAGTGGCTGCTTGAATTAATAGAGCTGCCCTTAAGTAATTGCTATCTGAACGCAGGTTCGAGCCTGGCTCGGCAGCGGATGAATGAATACAGGAATACACAATGACCAAATTAAAAAAACTACTTCTGGCCTGCCCGCTTCTGGTGCTGGTGATGGCGGCTCCGGCCGTGGCGACTCCCATGAGCGACCCGGGCGACAAAGAGATCAAGATTACCGACCCATCCAAAGTGGTGGTCATCGTTAACCGCGACTCCAACGACATCGCCTTTCTCGATGTCGAGACCAACAAAATCATCGGCAGCGTTTTTCTGGGCAGGAACGTCAACCCGCACATGGCGATGATGTCCCGCGACGGCCGCTGGGTGGTGACCGGCGGTACGCGAGCCAACAAGGCGTACATTATCGATGTGGCCACGCTGACTCTGGTCAAGGAGATTCCGGTGGATTTTGCCCCCGAGCATCTGGCCTTCTCCCCGGATGGGCGCTACTACTACCAGGGCAACCCCGATGGGGATTCGGTCTCAGTGATCGATATGGCCTCGCTGACGGAAATCAAACGCATCCGCGGTTTTGCCGAGCCGCTAAACATCACCTTTACCCCCGATGGCACCAAGGCCTACGTTGGCAACTACGGTGCACACTGGGTGGGGGTGATCGATGTGACTCGCCATGAGTTGTTGAAGAAAATCCACGTCGGCACCGTGCCCGGCATTGCCGCGCTGGACCCCGAGCGCTACCTGGGTGAGATCAAGGGGATCTCCAACGTCAGCATCGGCAACGATGGCCGCTACCTCTACGCTGCTGACGGGGATTTGGGCATCGTCGGCGTCATCGATTCGCGTGAAGACAAAGTGGTGAAAACGATCCGTGTCGGTGCTGACCCCTGGCGTGCCTACATGAGCCACGGTGGCCGTTATGCGGTGGTGGCCAATAACGGTGACGAGACCGTCTCTTTCATCGATACCGAGAAAAATGAAGTGGTCGCCACGCTGGAATCCGGCCCCGACATGATGGGCATCAACTTTGCCGCCCACAAAGCCTTCGTGATCAGCTCCAGCAGCGGTTTTCTCTACGTCTACGATATGGAGACGCTCAAACCCGCCGGTCGCATCAAGATCGGCACCAATCTACAGATTGAAACCGCCACCACCGACACGGCCGAGCAAAAACTCTACCTTGCCAGCTCGACCGATAACTCCGTCTATGTGATCGATGCGGCCAGTGAAGAGGTCACCCGCGTGCCTAATGTCGGGCTCTACCCCTGGGGCACACACATCCTCAGCAGTAAGGACAACTATTGTCACTAGGGGCCTGTTGGACTTAGGGTAACCGGCGTCAGGTGATCGGTGATGAAAACGTCGCTGCTGCTTGTGCTGATGGTTCTGATGCTGCCTGGGGTGCTGGCCCAGGCGGGTGTTCGGGATCATACCCGTCCTGCTCCGTCGCGTGATACCCCGGTGAGCGAGGCGCAGGGCCAGGTGCTATCACTGACGTTGGCCGCAGTGGGGCGGCAGCAGATTCAGCAATGGGTGCGCACCGCCGGCGCAGTGGATAGCCGCGGCACCGGTTTGCAGGCACGGCACTGTCTGGCTGATGCCGCGCTGCTGGCCCCCGGGCAACGGATCATCGCCTTTGCGCCGCAGAGCAAATCATCCGCCGCGCAGGCGTGGCTCAGACGGCTTGAGCCGCAACAGGGCTGCGTCATGATTCAGGCGGACCTGCTGGGCAGCGGCCACCGGCCAGGCCAGCTTTACGTAATGGAGATTATCGTGCCTCGGGGCCGTTTTCTGGCAGTGCCGAAGGAGGCGATTATCGAGCAGGAGGGGCGTTCGCTGGTATATGTTCAGTCCCAGGCGGGGCACTACCGGGCGCGCACCATTCACACCGGCCTTCGGGGGGAGCGCTATACCCAGGTGCTGCACGGCCTGGCAGCGGGTGAGCAGGTGGTGACACTCGGCAGCTTCTTTATCCACGCCCAGCAACAGCTGGCGGCGCCATCGTCACCGGCAGCAGGTAGCCATGCTCACCACGCTCATTAGGCAGTCGCTGCGTCACCGCCTGCTGTTGTTGACACTGCTGGCGTTGCTGGCGTTTTACAGCATTCATGCACTTCGCGGTGCAGCGCTGGATGCCATCCCCGATGTTGCCGATCCGCAGATCGTGGTGCAGGTG
>JALTMR010000241.1 GCA_027001525.1 Gammaproteobacteria bacterium | reverse complement strand
CTGGTGTGCTGATCGCTCGTTCTGTTACGCAAACATTTGTTGAATAATATTTACTTCTTCCTGTGCCTCTTCCATCGCGGCGATGCTCTCTTCTGGTGACAGCCCCAGTTTTTTAAATGCGGGAATGTTGGACCAGTCGCGGTGTGCCAGGGGGTGCGAGGTACCGATATAGCTGTGCAGGTTGGCGACGGTAACAATGTCTACATAGTCCACCTGATCACCTGAGTCGCGCTCCAGGTTTTCATGTTCTGCAACCACGTCGATCAGCTCCTGGGGGAAATTCCACTCGTCCAGGATGGCTGTACCAATGAGGGTATGCAGTTTGCTGACAACGTTAGCCAGTCGCTTATCATCGTCGAGCAGTTCGGCAACGTTGTCGGCTTCGCAGTAGATGGGAATGGCGCCGATGTCGTGAATCAAGCCGGCCAGCATGGCCTGGTCTGCTTTTAGTTTGGTGAATTTTCGGGTGATAACGTGGCTGATGGCGCCAACGCGGGTGCTGTGCAGCCAAAGTGTTTTCAGTTTGCTGGCCACTTTGGGGTTGCCACCCGATTGATAGATCTGTTCCATGACCATGCCGGTAACAATGTTGCGCACCACGGTGCTCCCCAGGCGAGCAATAGCGGATTGCAGATTTTCAATGGGGTGGGGGGCACGGTAGAGGGCGCTGTTGGCGACTTGAAGCAGTTTGGCCGATAGCACGGGGTCGGATCCGATAACGACAGAGACCTGGGCGGCGGAAGAGTTGGGGTCCTGCATCACCTCTCTCACCTTGAAGGCAATTTCAGGCAGGGTGGGCAAGACCAGGCGATTGTGGTTCAGATCGTCCAGAAACTTGGAGAGCAGTTTGTTTTCCAGTTCCACGGTCGGCCTCTTTAGCTGATGAGTAAACGCTGTATGTCCATGATTTCGGCCTGTGCTTCCGCCAGCATGGCAATGCTTTTTTCCGGCGTGAGGCTTAGCTTCTCAAAGGCCTGTACTGCGCCCCAGTCAACAGCCGGTCGGTCTGTTTTCCCCAGATAGCTGTGCAGGTTGGCGATGATGACTACGTCGGTATAGGTGGCCTGTTCACCAGGGTTGTATTGCAGGTTCTCGTGCTCGGCAGCGACGTCCACCAGCTCTTGCGGAAAGTGCCAGCCCTCCAGTATCAGTTTGCCAATGTTGGGGTGCATCTCAGCAATGACCTCGTCCAGAACTTCTTTGTTACCGATAATATCGGGAAAGTCGACAGCACGGCTGAGAATGGGAAGGATGCCAATGTCGTGGACCAGCCCGCCCAACATGGCCTCATCACTGTTGAGGGGGGTATATCGCTTGGCCAGTATGTTACTGATGGCGGCGACTTTGGCACCATGAATCCATAGCGCCTGTAGTTCCTTCCTGATGGAGGCATTTTTTTTGGCCTGGTAGAGCTGGTTCATCACCAGGCTGGTAACGACGTTGCGTACGCAGACCATGCCGAGCCTGACCACCGCTGTGTGGACGTTCTGAACCGGATTCAATCCCTTGAAAAAGACGCTGTTGGCCACTTGCAGCAGGCGGGCGGAGAGCGCCGCATCCGTGCCGATCAGCTTGGATAGCTTGTCCGCTGTGACACAGGGGTCGTTGACCACTTTGCGGACTTTGAGCGCCACCTCTGGCAGTGTAGGAAGGACGAGGCGATTATTGGAAATATCATCCAGCAAAGCGGTGACAAACTTGTCTTTCACATCCATGTTGTTATCCATGTTGCCCAATAGTCGCCTTGGTTATCGGCGCAGGGGCCAATTACTCAAATTTCCAGTGGGTAGGGGAGCTCCTTCAGCGTTAACGAGGGGCCTGTCAGTGAGTCCAGGTGAAGCGAATCGCTCTCAGCGGTGGCGATTTCAATGACGGCGGTCAGTATGATGCGCTTCTCCGCTGCCCATTGTGCAGCCACAACTTCCCCTGTTTTTCGTTCGCCGTTGTCGCTGCTGGTGACGATGTGGTCACCCGGGGTGGGCAGGTAGTCAGATCGGGCGCAGGCAATATACAGGCGGCGTTTGAGTTTGCCGAGGTACTGCATGCGGGCAACCACCTCCTGGCCGGGGTAGCAGCCTTTGGTGAAGCTTAGTCCGCCTACGGCTTGCAGGTTCACCATTTGGGGGACGAACGACTCAATGGTCTCTTTGTGGATGACGGGTAATCCAGCTTCGATGTCCAGCCGTTCCCAGGTGCCACCACCTGCTGGCGTGGCAACGCCAGACAGCGCCTGCCACTGTGCTGAAAGTGTGTCGATGTTGCCAAATAGCTGGTAGCGGGGCTGGGGGCCTGGTATACGAATCAGCGTGAATTCATCTTGACTGACAGCAGCGTCTACGGCGGGTGGTTCGATACCCAGCTGGGTGGATAATGCGCGCTCAATACCGGGACCGCTGAGGCCGATGTGGGCCTGATCGTGACTGGCGTCCTCCAGGGTAACCTTCGACATCATCACAAACATGCGCAGGCGCTTCAGCGTTGGCTCGATAATTTCGCGAGGCAGCATCAGCGTGTAGCCGTCCTGTTGGGCAATAACGCGAAACAGCGCCAGCAGCCGGCCCTTTGGATTGCAATATCCGCTTAACTGCGTTTGATTCGGGGCGAGCGCCTTGAGGTCGCTGGTTAACTGATTGTGGAGAAAGGTGGATGCGTCTTCCCCTCGTATTTTGATCAGGCCGATATGGGAAAGGTCGCAAATAATGTTGCTCCCGCTATCGGCTTTTATTTCCTCGTTAAAACTACCAAAATGTGTAACCATTTCATTGTCGATGACCGCGCCAATACCGTTCAAGAAACTGTGCCATTTGTCGTTCATAATCTATATATTTCTACGTGATTGTGGTGTGGGTATTTTTACTGGGTGTGTGATGCGTTGGGCGAAGCATAACCGAATGTAAGGTGTTTGAGTAATGGTGGACAAAATTCCTCAGTTAGCTAGACTGAATTTCGTATGATGAATAATAAACATGATTCCCGGCCGGTTTTTCTCAACTTGCTTCGCATTCGCCAACCCGTGACGGCGATCGCCTCCATCGGTCATCGTATCTCTGGCGTGCTTCTCTTTATTTCGTTGCCCTATTTGATCTGGTTGCTGGATCAGTCACTGCTAAGCGCGCAGGGTTATGAGGCTGTCGCCGGGCAGCTGAGCGGTTCGCTGAACAAGTTTCTGTTATTGATAATTGCCTGGGCTGCGGCACACCATTTTTTTGCAGGCATTCGGTTTTTATTGCTGGATGTTGATATCGGGGTAGAGCTGGAGCTGGCCCGCAAAACGGCCAAGGCGGTGAATGTGCTTGGTGTTGTGGGTGTTCTGGTTGCGATGGTGATTATTCTATGAGTGCGGGTGCTAGCGGGTATCGGGCCTGGTTGTTGCAGCGTGTTAGTGCAATCTACATGGTGCTGTTTCTTCTTTACTTCGTCTTCTCCTGGCTGGTCAGTTCGCCAGCGAATTATGCTGAGTGGAAAGGGTGGATGGGGCGTTTGCCAATGGCGCTGGCGACGACGCTTTTTTTCCTGTTGCTGCTTGGTCATGCCTGGGTGGGGATCAGGGATGTCTTGATTGATTACATCAAGCCCGCCGGATTGAAGTTTTCGCTGTTGATGTTGGTGGCTTTCACCATTATTGCGATGGGGTTGTGGGTAGTGAATGTACTGTTAACGGGGACTGTATGACAGAAGCAAAAACGGATTTACCTCGGCGCCGATTTGATGCTCTGGTCGTTGGTGCAGGGGGCGGGGGGTTGCGTGCGGCATTGCAGCTGGCAGAGGCTGAGGCCCATGTGGCCGTGGTGTCAAAGGTGTTCCCCACGCGCTCACACACGGTTGCCGCACAGGGGGGAATTAACGCTGCACTGGCCAATGTTTTGCCCGATAACTGGCATTGGCATATGTTCGATACCATCAAGGGCGGCGACTATCTTGGCGATCAGGATGCTATCGAGTATATGTGCCGGGCGGCTCCTCGTCTGGTTGTGGAGCTGGAGCATAGCGGCGTTCCATTCTCTCGCCTTGATGACGGCAAAATTTATCAACGCCCCTTCGGTGGTCAAAGCCAGAATTTCGGCGGCGATCAGGCGGCGCGAACCTGCGCGGCGGCAGATCGTACCGGCCACGCCATTTTGCACTCGCTCTATCAAAAGAACATTCAGGCCAAAACCCATTTCTTTGACGAATACTTTGCTCTCGATCTGATTCGCGATGACGAAGGCTACATTCTCGGTGCCGTAGTGATGGAGATCGAAACGGGCGAGCTGATGATTATCGAGGCCAAGGCGACCTTGCTGGCGACAGGGGGGGCCGGGCAGCTGTTCCGCACCAACACCAACGCCAAAATCAACACAGGTGATGGCATGGCGATGGCGCTGCGTGCCGGCATTCCGTTGCAGGATATGGAGTTTTTTCAGTTTCACCCCACCGGTATTGCCGGCAAGGGGATGTTGATTACGGAAGGGGTGCGGGGCGAAGGCGGCTATCTGGTAAACAAGGATGGTGAGCGTTTTATGGAGCGCTACGCACCGCACGCCAAGGATCTGGCCAGCCGCGATGTGGTGAGCCGGGCCATCTATACCGAGGTCAAAGAGGGGCGTGGTTGTGGGCCGAAAGCGGACCATGTGCTGCTTAAGCTGGATCACCTGGGTGAAGAGGTGATACAGCAACGCCTGCCGGCGATTCGCCAAACGGTGCAGACCTTTGTTCATCGTGACCCGGCGTTCGAGCCTATTCCTGTCTACCCCACCGCGCACTACACCATGGGGGGGATTCCCACGAATCGCCACGGCCAGGTGGTGATGCCCATGGGTAACAGCCCCGAAGAGTGTGTGCCAGGGCTCTATGCGGCGGGTGAGTGCGCTTGTGTTTCGGTGCATGGGGCAAACCGTCTTGGCGGTAACTCGCTGTTGGATATTGTGGTTTTCGGGCGGGCAGCCGGTAACCACATCATCGAACTGTTGAGCAAAATGCGTTACCACCGCCCCATGACCGGGGACAGCGTTGAGAAGTGTCTGGCGCGGATCGCCAAGTGGGAACAGAAAGGCGAAGGTGAGTCGGTGGCTGAACTGCGCTCCGAACTGAAGCGGGTGATGGAAGACCATTGCGGTGTCTTTCGTACAGAGGCGCTGCTGGCAGAAGGGGTGGCGAAGGTGGTCGAGCTTGAAGAGCGCATACAGAATGTTCGGCTAAAGGATCATAGTCGTGTCTTTAACACCGCTCGTATTGAAGCACTGGAG
>JALTMR010000240.1 GCA_027001525.1 Gammaproteobacteria bacterium | reverse complement strand
CAGTGTACTGAAGGTGGTGAGCACCCAACCATACATAACCGAAAGTCAGCGCCCAGAAGTGGATGACAGACAAGCGATAAGAGAACACAGGACGTTCAGCCTGCTTCGGTACGAAGTAGTACATAATACCCAGGAAGCCTGCCGTCAGGTAGAAACCTACCGCGTTATGCCCCCACCACCACTGGATCATCGCATCCTGCACGCCAGAGAAAATCGAGTAGGACTTAAACAGATCTACCGGAATCGCCAAGCTGTTCACAACATGCAGATAGGTGATCATGATCATCATCGACAAGAAGAACCAGTTGGAAACGTAGATATGTGAACTCTTTCGAGTAGCAATCGTCATCACGAAGTTGACGGTGAAACTCACCCAGACAACGGCAATGGCAATATCAATAGGCCACTCAAGCTCGGCATACTCCTTACCGGAGGTCAAACCCAGAGGCAGAGTAATCACCGCAGAGACGATGATCAGATTCCAGCCAATGAACGTGAACCACGCCATCGCGTTACTCCACAGCTTGACACCGCAAGTGCGCTGCACACTGTAAAAGGCTGTGGCCATCAAAGTACAACCACCAAAAGCAAAGATAACTGCGTTTGTGTGCAGCGGCCTCAGTCGGCCAAAAGTGATATAGGGGATGTCAAAGTTTAGAACAGGAAACGCCAGCTGTGATGCCGCCAGCACGCCCACCGACGTACCCACAACCAGATATACAATGGCGGCTACGGAAAACCACCTCACTACATCGAAGTTATACTTTTGTTCTGCTTCTGCATAATTCACGATACACACCTCCAGGCTGCTCTGATGATTAGCCCACTATAGCTAGATAGGACATTCACGTTATTGGTTATAAACATCATTCTCACATCAATCGTTATTAGATTTTTTAACCACTTGCTCCAACATTGCTACCAGATTGAATAGGACTGCCTCATAGACCACTAGGTATGTAGACCAAACCTATTCAATACACCAGCAACACCCAACTACCTCCCTTACTGCTTCCAACACCGAGGAGATGACCTGCATACTTCGGCACATTCGCAAACAACTTTAAAAGCGCTGCCAGTATCCTTTTAACGCCAGGGCGGATGAGCGATCGTCCAGAGATTTTTTGTAATAAAAAGCCTTAGTTCGAATAGAAATTGTGCGAAATTAATTTCCCCGACTAAGTCCTGCCGACTAACATGATCAGCGCTGCAAACGGGCACATCGATAGCCGCTATCGATAAACCTCCCGCCACGCACTCACCGCACTTCGTCATACAAAACATCTCTTTTCTGCTTACGACACAAGGCCATGTTCAAATCACGCCTACAGAGGCACACAAACTAATGAAACGTGCCCCGTCTTCCTTGATTCAACCAAACCTTTCGCTCCTCTCAACCTCACGTAAGAGCAAGGAACGAGCCAATATCAGGTATTTTTTTGCACTTACCCACCGCAACCGAATTCACTCTATAACCAACTGTTTTTTAGCATTATTTTTTTTTGCCCACTAAAACTATCAACAATTTGATTAAAGAAATCCCCATCCGATCCGATTGAACAAAATCGCTCTCAAAAAAACAACGCATGAAACAGAATGAACAACACAAATAAAGTTTTCGGCTTTACCGAGAGGACAGAAAAAAACAAAAGTGATTCTTTTGATGAACTGATACGGATATTCAATTAAAAGCCCCACTCTAACAACTTAGAGCGACTTCATCCCGCGACCAGACGGGCCTCAAGAGGGGAGGAAAACTGAGAAAGGGGAATTCAAACTTTAGCGTTGGGATGCCGATTCGACAATGCCAAAAAATAGAAAACTAAGAGGGGGGGGAATCCCCCCCCCAAACAAAAAATCCAAATTACAGCACAACCATAGCTGAGTAGTACACTAGGATATAACCAAATCACTACGACTATGGCAAAACAAGCCAAACACTAATGAACACTCGAACGCGATTCGCGCACACGCAACAAGCTTGGCAGCAAGATGAGGGTGAACAACGTGCTTATCGCCATGCCACCGACAATCACCGCGGCCAACCCCCTGTATAGCTCTGCACCCGCCCCTGGCACAAGCAACAGTGGCAGCATTCCAAAAATACTGGTCAGCGTTGTCATCAGTATGGGCCGAAGGCGCAGACGCACAGCCTGCTCCACCGCATCGCGACGAGACAGCCCCTCCCGCTCAGCATTGCGTGTTTGCAGAACCAGCAAAATCGCATTATTCACCACCAATCCCAGCAAAATAACAAAGCCGATCATGGTCAGCAGATCCATGGATTGTGCCTTACCCATCACATTCATCAACCACAGCGCAACCACACCACCCACGGTCGCCAGCGGAATGGTTAACAAGACATAGACGCTGTCCTTAAACGAACGAAACAGCGCACTGATCAGCAGATAGAGAATGGCGATTGCCAGCAAAAAGACACCGGCCATGCTCTCCTTCGCCAACGCCAACTTGTCAGCAGAACCGGAGTATCGAATATCACCATCTTCAGGCAAAACCGCCTCGATCGCCGGAGCCACTTTCGCCTTGATGATATCGACACCCTCTTCCACCGACATGCCTTCCGGCAGGCGCACCTCCAGAGTAACGGTGCGGCGACGATCAATGCGGCGCAACTGATCCGGTCCCACGGTACGCTGCAGCGATGCCAGCTCGCTCAGCGGTAAAACGCCGGCATTAGGGGTGGCCAGGGGAATGGCCGCCAACTCCTCAGGCAAGTGCCACTCAGCACTGCGAAGAATGACATCGACACGCTGCTCTCCGTCAAAGTAGTCTGCCACATAGAGACCATCTCCCAGTGCCCGCACCACGCCCCCCAGGTCACCACGACTCCACCCCGCTTCGGCCAGCCGCTGCTCATCCGGGATCAAACGCAGCTCGGGCTCCGCCAGATCCAACCCCGGCTTGGGCCGGGGTGACGCACCAAATGCCTCCTGTACCGCAAAAAAACCGGCACCCGCTGCAGACAACAACGCATCCATATCCCGCGCCTGAATGTCGATATTCACCTGACGCCCCTCACCCAGACCACCAAACAACGAGGCCCGGAAAGCAAATCCCAGGGTATCTGGGAAGCTGAAAATCATACGATTCACAACCCCCACCAGCTCGCCACTACGCTCCGGGTCCACCGTTCGGGCCCCCATGAACATGCCCTGGGGGAAAGTCACAAAGAAATAGTCCGAGACCTGCGGCTGCTGTTCTCCCGTAAGATAGGGTGCCATCGTCTGCGCCACCTTGGCTCCCATCTCCTGCTCCATAAATTCAATCCCTGAACCCGGTGGCGGATTGATGAAGGAGAACACCAGATTGCGGTTACCCTCTGGCAGATAATCGGTCTTGGGCATCAAAGACCAGGCCAATACCAGGGGCAGCGTCAACAGCGCCACAATCCAGAACCAGCGAAGACGGGGCCCCGTCAGCCTCATAATGCCGCGGGTCATCGACTGCCACCAGTGCGCGTGCGGATCTTGCAGCTTGGCGCTGCGCAACCACTGACGCGCCGAGGCCGGCAACACCGTGACGGCGACCAAAAGCGAAAAACAGACGGCCACCGCAATGGTGAGAGCCAGGTCGGCAAACAACTGACCCGCCTCATCCTGGAGAAAAACCACCGGCAGAAAGATCGCCACCGTCGTGGCTGTCGAAGCCAAAAGCGCTCCCCAGACCTGAGTTGTCCCCTTGAGCGCAGCCTCTTTGCTATCGAGCCCTTGCTCGCGCAGACGAACGATGTTCTCCAACACCACGATGGCAGCATCCAGCACCATGCCCACAGCAAAAGCCATCCCCGCCAGGGAGATGACGTTAACCGTTCGACCCGCGGCATCGAGGAGAATAAAACTGCCGACCACACAGATGGGAATGGCCAGCCCCACCATCAAGGTGGCCCTGAAACGGCGCAAAAACCACCACAACACACCGATGGCCAGCAGCACCCCCAGACCCAGGTTATTAGTCACCATCCGAATGGAGCGATCAATGTAGAGCGTTTCGTCGTAGACCTGGGTAATCGACAGACCGGCCCGCTGCAAGGGGCCCTGGCGCAACTCCTCTGCGGCGAGTTTAAGGCCGTTCATCACCTCCAGCACATTAACGCCGGTCTCGCGGTAGGCATTGACCGCGATGGCTGATGTGCCGTTTTGAATCACGAAGCCATTCTTGTCCTGCAACGCCACCGAGACCTGGGCGACATCCCGCAGGTAAACGGGCTCACCCTCACGCCAGGCGATAACCATCCCGGCAAAACTCTCCGCACTGTAGGCCCCGGCATAGCGAATGGTGTAACGCCGCTTCCCCACATCGGTAAACCCGGCAGTGACATCCTCCGCCCCAACCAGGCGAACCACTTCAGACAACTGCACGCCCAGTGCCGCCGCCCGGTACGGGTCAAAGGTAATGCGCAGCTCCCGATCGCGGCCACCGTGCACCTCTGACATCGCCACACCGGGCACACGCTCAAAACGAGCCTGCACCACCTCTTCAACCAAATCTTTGTAAGCTGCGATGGGCTGCCCACTACCTGCTTCGTCCTTGATGATGAACCAGGCGATGGCACGACTGCCACCACCCACTGTGCTGATGACCGGCTCATCGGCATCGGCGGGATAACTGGGCACGCGGTTGAGCCGATTCATGACCTCCAGCAAAGCGCGCCGCAGATCGGTTCCCACCGTAAAACTGAGGGTTATCTTCCCCTGGCCACGGCTGGCCTGAGCCAGTAATTCGATCGAACCAGGCAGGCCCCGCAGCGCCTCTTCCTGGGGCTCGATAATTTCAGACTCCACCTCTTGCGGCGCAGCAGCCCGCCATGAGGTGGTAATGGTAATTTCGGGCTCTTCAACTTCGGGGGTCAGCTGGATCGGCAGGCGCCCCAGACTAATCAGACCAAACAACAGCAGCAGCAAAACAGCAACCACCACGGCAACCGGGTTACCGAGAGACAGACGAGTCAACAGCATGATCTACTCCTCGTCTTTCGGGGATACGGCCGCCTGCTGGTCAGACCATGCGGACGTTTCAGGCGCTCCTTCGCCATCAGACTCACTCTGCCCACCGGGCCACCAGGCACTCCCCCGGGCGGCCGAGTCATCAGAATCGCTCTCTTCCGCCTCACTATTATTCCCGGGCCACCACGGTTTTTTTCCAGCCGAGCCCGATTCGGCGGAATTCCACTGCCCAACCGAACTATTCCCAGAAGAGAGCCTCAAGGCTTGACCAGGGCGCAAT
>JALTMR010000239.1 GCA_027001525.1 Gammaproteobacteria bacterium | reverse complement strand
TTTTGGCATCGAGCTGAAAACCGTTGATGGTGTCGTGCAGATCACGAGTCAACTTTCCCAGCTCCTGAAACAGATCCTTCTCCCTGACAGAGGAGAGAGACTCCAGTGTCGAGACCGCCTCATCAGCCCTGCCCTGTTCCAGGTATTCAACCAACTGCCGTGCCTGCGCCAGAATATCTTCATTGTCGAGGGGGGTCGCTTCGGTCATTTCAAATCCTTTTTTTTACCGCCGTGCGTTGGGCTAGGAAGCCGCGTCAATGCGCTCGAAAATCTTGTCAATTTTCTCTTTCAGTGTGGCGGCGGTAAACGGCTTCACAACATAGCCATTGACACCGGCCTGGGCTGCTTCAACAATCTGCTCGCGCTTGGCTTCAGCGGTGACCATCAAAATGGGCAGGTCAGCAAACTTGGGGTCAGCCCGCAACGCCTTGAGCAGATCGATGCCCTGCATTCCCGGCATGTTCCAGTCGGTGACGAGAAAATCAAAATCACCGTTTTGCAACATGGGAAGTGCCGTGACGCCATCGTCGGCCTCCTGGGTGTTGTTAAACCCCAGATCCCTTAACAAGTTTTTGATGATTCTCCGCATGGTCGAAAAGTCATCGACGATGAGAATTTTCATATTCTTGTCCAAACCAAAACCTCCTTATTAGGCTCTACCACTGGCTTACTTTTCCGGTTGTGGCTGTATATAAGAGAGAAACTAAAACCGTTCACGTTTATATCTGCACTTGACGGAATTTATTTAGTTCCTTTTTCACGCCAGTGGCTCATACGCGCCTGAAGCCGGATCAAAGCCTGACTGTGGATCTGGCTGACGCGTGATTCACTCACACCCAGTACCGAGCCGATCTCCCGCAGATTGAGCTCTTCGTCGTAGTAGAGCTTCATCACCAGGCACTCACGCTCCGGCAAACCGGAGATCGCCTCCGCCAGACTGTTTTTGAAATCTTCCTTCTGCAAACCTTCAAAGGGGCTGTTGGTCGCTTTGGTGGAGAGATGGGTAGCCACGGCCTCGTCATCGGCACCCAGTTCATCAAAACTGAGTACCAGATAACCGCTCGCCGCCTGCAATGTCTGATGGTATTCAGACAGGTCCATGTCCAGCGCTTCGGCCACTTCGTTATCGCGTGCATCACGGCCTTTTGTGTTTTCGATCTGCCGTACGGCCTCTGCCACTTTGCGCGCCTTGCGATGCACGGAGCGCGGCGCCCAATCATTTTTTCGGATCTCATCGAGCATGGCGCCGCGAATCCGGATACCGGCGTAGGTTTCAAAGCTGGCGCCCTGCTCCGAATCGTAATTGCGCGACGCTTCGAGCAAACCGATCATGCCCGCCTGGATCAAGTCATCGGCCTGCACGCTGGGCGGCAAACGACACATCAGGTGATAGGCGATGCGTTTTACCAGTGGTGCCTGTTTGGTCACCAGATCATTTTTGCTGTGCTTGTCTGTTGGATGCATAGTGCTATACATGGCGAGTCCATTCATAACGGCGCCCCTCCTGCCTTATTGTGTATTGTGAAAAAGCCGTTCCACGAAAAACTCCAAATGTCCCCCTGCGTCTCTCGGTATAGGCCAGTTATCGGTTTTTTTTGCCAAAGTCTTGAATGCCATTGCCGCTTTACTGCGCGGGTAAGCATCCACCACGGCTTTTTGTTTCTGTAGTGCTTTGCGTAGATATTCGTCATAGGGCACGGATCCCATAAAGTCCAGCGTGACATCGAGGAATCGATCAGTCACTTTCACCATTTTAAAAAACAGTTCACGTCCTTCCTGCGCACTGTGAACCATGTTCGACAACACTCTAAACCGATGCAGACCATACTCCTTGTTAAGCAACTTGATCATGGCGTAGGCATCTGTAATTGAACTGGGCTCATCACACACCACCACCACCACCTCCTGCGCGGCGCGGGTAAAGCTCACCACCGAGTCGGTAATGCCGGCGGCGGTATCCACAATCAACACGTCAATATCGAGGCTCAATTCACTGAACGCCTGCACCATGCCGGCGTGTTGCAGCGGCGTCAGCTCGGCCATGCTTTGTGTTCCCGATGACGCCGGCACCACCATCACCCCGGCGGGGCCCTGCACGATAATCTCCTCCAGCGTGCGCTCCCCGGAGATCACGTGCGCCAGGTTATATTTGGGGTGCAGCCCCAACATGATGTCGATGTTCGCCAGCCCCAGGTCTGCATCCATTACCATGACCTGTTTGCCCTGATTGGCGAGCGACACGGCGATATTGATGGAGACGTTGGTTTTGCCTACCCCCCCCTTGCCGCTGGTGACCGCAATCACCTGCACGGGATGGGAACTGGTCATGCGCCTGAGTCCTGCGGCCTGATCCATCGATGTAGTTTCCGACATAAGCATCAACTGTAAACCTCCCCGGTGCTCTGATTCGATAGATCGCTATCGAGCAGATCGGCATTTTCTTGCATCATGACAATCGCCTGATTGACCAGCTCGTGGCCTCTGGCGGGTTGAAGATCTTCGGGCACGCGCTGACCGTCACTGAGATAGGCCAGGGGCAGACGATGGCGAATCACCACGTCCAGGGCGTGACCGAGACTGGTACTCTCATCAATCTTGGTGAGAATCACCCCTTTGAGATCGATATTGCTAAACGCCCGCACCACCTCATCAAGCCCTGTCAGACTCGATGTGGCCGACATCACCAGATAGGGCTGCACCTGGCTGACGCTGTCATTGAGTACCGCCAGCTGAGCGGTAAGGCGCAGATCTTTTTGACTCATGCCCGCTGTGTCGATCAACACCAGGCGACGATCACAAAAGTGATCGAGGGCGTTTTGCAACGACTCGGCCGAATTGGCAAAGCGGTAAGGCACGCCGAGAATGCGGGCATAGGCCTTGATCTGCTCATGGGCACCAATGCGGTAGTTGTCTGTGGTGATCAGAGCCACATCACGCGAGCCGTGGCGTAACGCGTAGCGCGCCGCCAACTTCGCCACGCTGGTGGTTTTGCCCACGCCGGTGGGCCCCACCAGCGCCACCACACCGCCGTTGACCAGGATGTCATCCTCCGTCACCGGCACGCTGATGGCCAGCTTGGCCAGCAGACGTCGCCACAACGCCTCCACATCCTCCTGAGGAGGAAGGTGCTCGATGAAATCCTTCGCCAGCCCATGACTGATTCCCAATTGGGAGAGACGATTTTTCAACTCATACTGGCACGGATGGCTGGCGCGAAAATCCTGCGAAGTCAGGTTTCGCAGCTGATTTTCCAGCAGGCCGCGCATGTTCTTTATCTCACTGCGCATCTCCACCAGCGTGGGTTCCTGGCTCCAGACGATACTGGGTTTTGACGATGGCCGGGCAGCGGCCTCAGGCTCCGGCGCGGGATGGGATGCCACAGATGGCTGCGCCGGTTCGGAAACTGGCTCAGAAACTGGTTCGGAAACGGATTCGGAAAATTGACCGCGGCGATGGCCACCCTCAAAAGAGGCATCTGATGCCTGGCGAGGCGTGCCTGGGGCCCGCCCGGCGGCATGGCCATCGGCAAACGTGGCGGATTGAGACGGTGGTTGAGCGGCCGCTCTGGAGGATCTTGGCCGGGGCGATGCGGGTGGAGCCTCCCTGGGAGCGGACTGCCGATGTGACGGTTGTGGCTGAGACACTGGGGCGGCTTCGGCACTGCCGTTATCAGATGGTGGCGCAGCCACCGTGACAAACGCCTCCTCTTCATAATCGATGGCAGCGACCAGTTCAACACCACCACTGACACGCTTGTTGGAGAGAATAACGGCATCCTCCCCCAGCTCCCCCTTGACCATTTTCATGGCCTGGCGGGCATCGACAGCAAAGAAGCGTTTGATCTTCATACACACACTCCCCGTGGCTGGCATTCACTCCCTGCGGCATCGGTAGCGCCGCTTCGAAACAGCGCGGTGGCACGGCGTTGATTGAAATCAATCCCCCTCTTCGCGCCTGGGTCAGCCTTGGCCAACGGTTCCGATAATTTTGAGCTGAATGTCATCCGGTATCTCGTTATATGACAGCACCTTCAGTTGAGGGATGGAGTTCCTCAACAACTTCGCCAGCACGGATCTGACCACCGGACTGACCAACAGTACTGCCGGCTGGCCAGCCACCTCCTGGCGTTGCGTTGTTTCTGACAGAGACTGAAACATCTTCTCTGCCAGACCAGGCTCCAGTCCCAACGCACCGCCACCTGACGTACGTATGGAATCTTGCAACAACTGTTCCAATTGTGGGTCCAGCGTCATCACCGGCAATTCCGTTGCTAATCCATTGATTTTCTGGACAATCGAACGACCCAGCGCAACACGCACCATGGCGGTGAGAACGGCAGGGTCTTGACTCCGGCTGCCCTCGTCCGCCAAGGTTTCGGCGATGCGGCGCATGTCCCGAATGGGGATGCCATCCTCAAGCAGATTCTGCAAAACCTTGACCACCACACCCAGTGAAAGGATCTCCGGCACCAGCCCTTCCACCAGCTTCGGCATCGCCTTGGCCAACGAGTCGAGCAGGTGCTGCACCTCCTCCCGACCCAGCAATTCACTGGCGTGAGAGCTGAGAATATGGCTCAGATGCGTGGCCACCACGGTGCTGGGGTCCACCACGGTGTAGCCCATGGTCTGGGCCTGCTCCTTCTGGCCCGGCTCGATCCATACAGCCTCCAGACCGAAGGCCGGGTCTTTGCCGGCAATGCCCGGCAAGGTGCCAAACACCTGACCCGGATTGATGGCCAACTCACGGTCAGGGTGAATCTCTGACTCACCCACGGTGGCACCCAGCAGAGTGATGCGATAGATATTCGGCGAGAGTTCCAGGTTGTCGCGAATGTGCACGGGCGGCATGAGAAAACCCAACTCCTGCGTCAATTTTTTGCGGATGCCCTTGATGCGCCCCATCAGCTGGCCGCCCTGGTTTTTATCCACCAGCGGAATCAGGCGATAGCCCACCTCCAGCCCCACCGTATCCACCGGCACCACATCGTCCCAGCTCAGCTCCTTGACCTCCTGGGATTGGGGTGGCGGGGCCACCAGCTCCTGCTGCTTGCGCGCCTCCGCCTCGACCTTTTTACGCGATTGCAGATAGGCCGTGCCGCCCCCCAGCGCCGCCAGAGACAAAAAGGCCAGGTTAGGCATACCGGGGATGATCCCCATGATCCCCACCACACTGGAGGTCACCCCCAGCACACGGGGCTCGTTGAACAGCTGCGTCATAATCTGGCCGCTCATGTCCTGATCGCTGG
>JALTMR010000238.1 GCA_027001525.1 Gammaproteobacteria bacterium | reverse complement strand
GCATTTGCGTACCATGCGTTTCTGGGTTATCCCAGTCTGTGGTGGCTGCCCATTCTGGATGTGGCCCGGTATGCCTTGTGGTTGTTCTTCTTGGTGGGGCTGCTAAATGTCGGGGCCAGCTCGGAGGGTGGTCAGCGGCTGCTTTCATTCGTGAAGCTTCGAGCCATTGTTGTGGCTATCAGTTCGGTTTGCCTTGGCTTTTTGGTTGTTCACTTTCTTTCCATGTTTGGGGTGATCACAGCTGATATCGAGCTCTATTCGATATTCTACATTGGGCTATCTGTTATTGGCCTGATGCTGCTGGAACAGCTCTTCCGCAACACGCATCCCGAGTACCGTTGGAAGATAAAGTTCCTTTGTATTGGTATTGGCGGGATGTTCATGTACGACCTGTTTCTGTATTCAGATGCGCTGCTGATTAAGCGTATTGATCAGGACTTTTGGGGGGCAAGGGGGGTGGTGAGCGCCCTGGTTGTTCCCTTTATCGCTATCTCGGCTGCACGAAACAAGCATTGGTCCGTAGATATATTCGTTTCCCGAAATGTTGTGTTTCATACCGCTACCCTGGTTTGGGTTGGCCTCTACTTAGTTGCCATATCGGGTGGGGGGTATTATGTCAGGACGTACGGGGGGAATTGGGGTATCGTTGCGCAGGCTGCCGTATTGTTCGGGGCGGCCGTTCTTTTGGTGGTACTGCTTTTTTCGGGGAATATTCAGGCGAGATTGAAAGTTTTTGTAAATAAAAACTTTTATCGACATAAATATGATTATAGAAAGGAGTGGCTGGACCTGATCGGGGCGCTTTCCTCGGCAGATTTTGGCGAAGGTTTGGATAAAAGGGTGCTGCAAGCTCTGGCTGAGATGGTGGATAGCAAGGCCGGCATCTTGTTTTTGAAATCAAGCCGAAGTAGTTACGAGACGGTGGCGTGGTGGAAAACCGAGGTGCAGTCGGTCGTTGTCGAAGAAAATGATCCTTTGCTGATTTTTATGAGAGAGCGTGAATGGCTTGTTGATCTGGATGAATACAGGTCCTCCCCTGAGATGTACGGTAAATTGCACCTTCCCCAGTGGTTGGCGTGCTTTCCCACCGCCTGGGTTATTGTGCCTTTGATTCAAAAAGGAGGGCTGGATGGTTTTGTTGTTTTGACCCGTTCTCTGGCGCCAAGGGCATTGAACTGGGAAGATCACGATCTGCTCAAAACAGCGGCGCGGCAGGCAGCAAGTTACCTGGCATTGGATAGGGCGAGTGCTGAACTGGCCAATGCGCGTCAGTTTGAGGCTTTTAACCGTCTTTCAGCATTTGTGGTGCATGATCTGAAAAATGTGGTGGGGCAACTATCCCTGATAGTGTCGAATTCAAAAAAATACAAGCATAATCAGGAGTTTGTCGATGATGCATTCTCGACGGTCGAGAATGCCGTGGGGAAGATGCAGAGAATGCTGGCGCAGTTGCGCCAGGGGCGCGCATCGTTAAAAGCTTCCAAAGCGGTTAAGCTGTTGCCGGTGATACAGCACGTTGTCGAGCTGCGGGCGCCTTATCTGCCATCGCCCAAGCTTATTGCCTGGGACGATGATATCTGCGTAGTGGCGGATAAGGATCGGTTGGCGTCAGTGATTGAGCACGTTGTTCATAATGCTCAGGATGCGACCCCCGAGACTGGAAAAATTGAAATTTCCCTTAAAAAAGTGGGAGCTGAGGCGATTATAATGATCGCGGATAGCGGCTGTGGCATGGCGGCTGATTTTATCAGGAACCGTCTCTTCAAACCCTTTGATACCACCAAGGGAAATGCCGGAATGGGCATCGGTGCGTATGAGTGTATGGAGTTCATCAACTCCCTGGGCGGTTCTGTGGAGGTGGAGAGTGAGCTGGGAAAAGGAACCACGTTTCGTCTGGCCATCCCCTTGCTAGACGACAATTATAATAACTCCATTGAAATGGAAGGAGATGGACTTGGGTAGTGCAAAGCATGTGCAGAAAAAGCTTCTGCTAATAGAAGATGACCTTGGGCTTCAAAATCAGCTTAGGTGGTGCTTTGAGGGCTATGAGGTGTTTATGGCAGGGCGTCGTGATGAGGGAATTGCCCTGTTGCGCCGGCATGAGCCCCCGGTTGTTCTGCTGGATCTGGGGTTGCCTCCTGATCCAGAAAATGCTAGTGAAGGGTTGGCTGCATTAGAAGAAATACTGAGCCTGGCCCCTTACACAAAGGTGGTGGTTGTGACGGGCAATGATGAGCGTGAGAACGCAGTTAAGGCCATTGCGAAAGGGGCTTATGACTACTATCAAAAACCCGTTGATGCCGAAACGCTGGGATTAATTGTTGATCGTGCTTATCACCTGTTTGAGCTTGAGCAGGAAAATCGGTTGTTGCAGGGACGCGGGGTTTCACCGATTGAGGGCGTGATTGCGGGGAGCCCTCAGATGCTTAAGGTGTGCCGGGTGTTAGAAAAGGTATCTCCTACCGATGTGACAGTTTTGCTGCTTGGTGAAAGTGGTACCGGGAAGGAAGTACTGGCGAATGCAGTACATAAGCTGAGTCGGCGAAAAAAGGGCCCTTTTATTGCCATTAACTGCGGCGCAATACCGGAAAATCTGCTGGAAAGCGAACTGTTTGGTCATGAAAAGGGCGCCTTTACCGGGGCGGTAAAACAGACCAAGGGAAAAATAGAGTACGCGGAGGGTGGAACGTTATTTTTAGACGAAGTTGGGGATCTGCCCGGCCCACTGCAAGTCAAATTGTTGCGTTTTCTTCAAGAACGAGTCATTGAGCGTATTGGCGGCAGGGGAGAGATTCCGGTTGATGTGCGCGTGGTCTGTGCCACTAACCAGAGTCTTAGTCAGTTGGTTGAGCGGGGCGAGTTTCGTGAAGATCTGTATTATCGAATCTCAGAGATCACGATAAATATCCCCCCCCTTAGAGCGCGCGATGGCGATGTTGTGCTGCTGGCTCGTATTTTTCTTGGTTACTTCAATAAAGAGTATGGCAAAAACATTAGGGGGTTTAGCGAGGACGGTGTTTTAGCGATAGAGGCTTACCAATGGCCCGGCAATGTTCGAGAGCTGGAGAACAAGATCAAGCGGGCGGTCATTATGACGGATGACAATAGGATCTCGGCGGAAAATTTGGAACTGGAGGATATTTCCCCAGGGCGTGAAGTCATGCCATTAAATTTAAGAGAGGTGCGAGAGCGGGCCGAAAGCAGTGCGATTTCGCGAGCGGTCAGTATGTTTAATGGGAATATTTCCCAAGCAGCGGAGATGCTGGGAGTAAGCCGACCTACGCTCTACTCGTTGATGGACAAGTACGGGTTGCGATGATGGGGGCGGTTGGCGAAGCCGAACGCTCCTTGTCGAATACCCGATTGTGGCGAGCTCATCTGCTGCTGTTTGGTGTCGCCTGCTTGTCTTTGGTGGTGTTGTACTGGGGTACTGTCGTGTCTCTTGTGAGCACGTGGTGGCACGAGGGAACTTATAGTCACGGTTTCTTGATTTTCCCCATCAGCGCGTATCTGGTTTACGAAAATAGGGCCCGGATTATTCGGTGCCTGCCCCGCGTCAGGCTGAGTGGCCTGGTGTTGCTTGGTTTGATCGCCCTCATTTGGGCTGCGGCGGAGGTGACACTTGTGCAAGTGGGTCAGCAGCTGGCTTTTGTCGCTTTTTTTCCCGCGTTGGTGTGGACGATTTTTGGCGGAGACGTTCTGAAAAGAGTGTGGTTTCCCCTGTTTTTCTTACTATTTTCCATACCTGTCTGGGATCACCTGATCACCGTGCCCCTGCAGAGTCTGACTGCTTGGGTTGCACACCAAATACTGCTCATGATTGACGTGCCGGCGGCGCGAGATGAACATTTTATCTCCATTCCTTCCGGCGTGTTTCACATAGCAACCAGCTGTGCCGGAACCCGCTATTTTATCGCAGGGCTGACATTGAGCACGTTGTTTGCCTACATGATGTATAACCGGTTATACAAGCAGATTGCATTTATCGTGTCGGCGGTTGTTGTATATGCTTTTGTAAACTTTGTTCGCGTCGTCATGGTTATTGTCGCCGGGCATCTGACCGAAATGCAACACCCCTGGGTTCACGATCACACTATGCTGGGCTGGGGATTGTTTATTGTTTTTAGCATTCCGTTGTTCTGGTTTGGTATGCGGTTTATGGATGCCGTTGATTCTAAGGCAGAGGCCGATGAGTCGGCCCTCTGTGTCACGAAGGCATCCGGCGTGAAGGCCTGGTCTGTTTTGCCTGGGGTGATTCTGGCTTTGTTTCTCGGTCCTGCACTTGTACTTAATGCGGAGGAAGGGAGCGAGAGTGCTCATGTAGATCCGCCCGTGGCTCAGGCGTCATGGAACGGGCCGTTGAGCTATGAGGGGGCATGGGATCCTACGTATGTCGGGGCTTCTCATGAAGAGGTGTTTACCTACGAGAAAGGTATGCAGCGCGTCTATTTTTACTATGCGCTTTACGCCAAACAGGCACAGGGAAAGGAACTTGCGGATAGGTATAATACGGTCTATGACCGGGAAACCTGGACACCCGAGCTGGGCGGGGAGACCCGGACATTGAAGCTGAATGTGTGGCCCTATCGAGTTAACGAGACGGTCATTCGGTCCAAGCACGGTCTGGCCCCGAAGGTTGTGTGGCAGTGGTATGTTGTGGCCGGGAGAGTAACGGCGAATCGACAGCAGGCGAAGTTGTTTGAGCTTTTTAAACTTATAAATATGACGGGTAATACTTCTCTGGCTGTAGCTTTAGCTGTCGATGGTAGTGATGTTGATCGCGCTCGGGGGGAACTGAAGAGGTTTGTAACCGATATGACTCCCGAGCTGAAAAAATTATGATTGTTTTGAAAGTGTTGGTGCTGAATAGCTTTCTCGGCATTGGTCGAGATGGTTTGGCTTTGCAAAAATATAACAAATATAAAAGCAAGGATGGTAGTTATGCGTAATAGATCAATCTTTCGTATTGAAGGTCTGAGGAGCCCGCTAGTGGTTGCTTGGTTGTTTGCTTTATTGCTGGTGGGCTGTAGCCAGACGACAGATGTCGAACATATTGCAAAGGCCAAAGCATTTGAATCGTCTGGTGAGCTAAGATCGGCAGTGATCGAATATAAAAGCGCTCTTTCATTAAATAACAGTAGCGCTGAGTCGAGGTTTGCACTTGGTCGTATATACGCGCAGCTGGGTGATATCGAGAACTCGAAAAAAGAGCTGACTAAAGCCCGGGAGCTAAATTACCGGGTGGATGATGTTGATGTGATGATGGCGGAATTGTACTTGTTGGAAGGAAAGTACAAAAAAGTTATTGATGAATTCTCCCCGGAAAATATCAGTGAGCCCGAGCTTAAGGCGGAGTTGTTGGCTTTTCGGGGGTTGGCTTATCTTGGTTTGGGGGATGCGGTTGATTCCGAGTCGGAATTTGATAGTGCCTTGGCTGTTTTTCCTCGGTCCGAATATGCGCTGTATGGGCAAGCGAAGCGTTTTCTGCTGCTTGGGCAGTTTCAACAGGCGAAGGAGCGAATCCAGCAAGCACTTAACATTGCGCCAGGTTATCAACAGGGGCATTTGTTGCGTGGAGATATTGCGTTGGCGGCCTCTGATCTTTCAGAGGCTGAGGAAGCATATAAGCTGGTTATTGCCAATGAGCCGGCGAAGGCTTTAACCCGCATGGGATTGGAGGCAAATTTCGGCCTATTGAAAACGTATGTTTCGCAGTCCAATTTTGATGCAGCTGCTGGGGTTGCCGATTATTTGGCAAAGGTTGTGCCTGGCCATGTCGTACCGTGGTATTTCAAAGGTTTGATCGCATATCAAAAGAAACAATATGATGTTGCAGAAGAAAATCTGTTGCGAGCAATAAAAATTTTACCAACGCATAAGCCCAGTTATTTACTTCTTGGCGCGGTTAACTTTGCCCAGGGGGAGCTGGAGCAGGCTGACAATTATTTGAGTAGTTATCTTGCTTCTGAGCCAGCGAATGTTCGTGCCAGAAAGCTTCTGGCTGCGACCCGTATGAGGTTGAGTCGTCCTGACTTGGCCATGGATGTTTTGGGGCCGCTTCTGGGGGAGTCCAGTCAGGATATTCAAACTTTAGTCATGGCGGGTAGCGCCTCTGTTCGTAGTGGTGATTTTCAGATTGGTACCGCTTACCTTAAAAAAGCAATTGAGTCGGCACCAGAAAATGCAGAGGTTCGCACAGAGCTGGCTTTAGCCTATTTGGCCGAGTCGCGTATTGATCAAGCGCTTAAAGAGTTAAAGATAGCTTCTGCTCAGCAAGGTGATGAAGGCTCTAAGAAGCGGGCGGAGATCTTGCTGGTTTTTACTTATCTGAAGAATGATGACACGGCTAGTGCACTGGCTTCTGCTACAGAGTTTGAGAAGAAATTTCCGAGGGATCCCGTGGCGCATAATCTGTTAGGCGTGGTCTACGATCATATGGGGAAAGAGGTTGAGGCTAGAAAGGCTTTTGAGGCGGCTCTTGAGTTAAAGCAGGACTACGTTCCCTCTCTTGTGAATCTTGCTCGAATCGAGCAGCGTGCGGGAAAGTTGAAAAAGGCGAGCGAGCGATATGAGTCGATTTTGTTGATCGATCGAGATAATGCTTCCGTTATGATGCAGTTGGCGGGGATAGCAGAAAAACTGGGGGATATCAAACAGTCTGTTAGTTGGCTAAAGGAAGCGATAAAAGCTGATGGTGAAGCAATTTTTCCGAGGCTGGTGTTGGCGAATCATTATCTGCGCTCCGGGGATGTTGATCAGGCCGAAAGGCTAGCAAAAGAAGCGAATCGAGTCGCTCCGGATTCCCCTTCTGTCTTGGCCATGTTGGGGATGGTTTATGCGGCGGAGGGGAAAAGCGATCAAGCCTTAAGTGCTTTTAACAAGTTACTGGAGAAGGAGCCTGGTAACTATGTGGTGCACTATCAAAGCGCGCTTGTTTATGCCCGCAAAGGTGACGCTGGTCAGGCTCGCTCTTCTCTTCGTAAGGCGCTCAAGTTGAAAGCTGACTATCTGCCTGCGGCGGTACTTCTTGCTCGGTTCGAATTGAATGAGGGAAATATCTCTAAAGCCAGGACTGTTGTTGAGGCGGTAAAGAAAGCCAAGCCTGACAGCCTGCCGGCATACGTTATGGAAGCTGATTTGTTGGTAGGAGAGGGGCGTTATAAGAAGGCTGTTTCTTTGTATCGTAAAGCACTTAACCTGAAGGAGCACGCGTCTTTAATTCTTAAAATTGCACGTACTTATACCTTGGCCGGCGAAAATGACGAGGCAATCAAGATCATGTCATCGTGGGTGGCTGATCATGCCGATAGCTATCAGGTAAGAATGCGGTTGGCGGGTGAGTACCAGAAGTCAGGAAAAGAAAAAGAGGCTATTTCTCATTATGAGGCTATTATTGGCCACTACCCGAATGATGTCGTGGCATTGAATAACCTGGCGTGGCTATACCTGATGGTCGGCGATGAGGCTGCTTTAAGTGTGGGGCAGAAGGCTGCGGAATTAGAGCCCGAGAATGCGTCTGTTCTTGATACTTATGGCTGGATTTTGGCGAAATATGGTGAGCTCGATCGCGCTGAGGTGTTGTTGGCAAAGGCGTTGAAGCTGGCCCCCGATATTGCTGATATCAAATACCATTATGCTGACGTTCTGGTGGAGTTGGGGAAAGATAAGGAGGCCAGAGAAATTCTGCAGAATCTTTTGGAGAACCCCGAGGGGTTGAGTGCGGGTGTTGATGGGGTGAAAGGGTTGTTGGGGAGGTTGTAGCGCAACGTTTCGGTCTCTATTCTCTAGCGTGAGCATTTTTTGACGCATAAGGCCCTCGGTGGCATCCCCGCTGACGGGCCTGTGCGAACGGCCCTTATTCGCTGGCAACTCTCCTTGTCAGGCTGTTATGGCCAGGCTTTTCCGGGAGTCTGGTTAGGTGCTAATGTCAAACTCATGTAGATGCCCGTACGCTTGGCCCCGTGCGCGGGTTGTCATACGCGGCGTACGTTCTAGTAGTATCCGGTGTACTGTTTTTCTCCGTTAGTCGTTCGTGCTGACGGTTTTTCTTCTTTGCGGAAATTGCCCAACTGGGCTTTGGCGCATTTTCGTCCTCTTCGGCGCTTGGCAGTTGGTCCCTGGGTTAGGTCGTAGGCCGGCCGAGCAGTAGCGTGGGTTTGTCAATGCTGATATTCGGTTGATGGCGTCAGCTTGTGCTAAGGGGGTTCTTCTGTTGGATGTCTGTATCGTCTATTTTTTTAACATGTTACGCCGGCCGGAATTGTCTCCAATTTATTTTATTAACAAAATCAGTAGGTTATTTAGTTGGCACTTTAAATGCTTGGTATGAGCGCGGAAGGTGGATTTGGTAGCGTTTTGTGTTTGAGCCAGATTCCGCGAGATGTCGTGTTAACTAATTTAAATATTGAACCGTAAGGATAATTAAAAATGAAAAAGCCACTACTACTCTCAACCATGATTGGGCTGGCAGCAATGACAAGCGGCTCAGCGATGGCCGTACCTACTGTGCTGGGTACGTCTGATTATGCGGGTTTCTCGATCATAGATGACAAGCCGGCCGGCACCACGTTCCTCAACTACAGCTCAGTTGGTGGTGTGGAGCAGATTACTGTTCTCTTTGATCTTCTTCCAGGTTCTGGGTCTGCTGACCCGGATACCAGTTTGGCTACGGATCCCAGCTACCAGGTATTCTGGGGTGAAAATGATGGGGCAGCTTTTGATTTTAGTGCGATAACAACTTTGTCGGCGAATATTGGTAATAGCTCGAGCACAAACCCGAGTAATCCTGGTGACGATATCAATTTTGGTCTGTTTATCGAGACGAAAACTACTGATCTAGCCACTACTACTACTTATTTCTTGGGTGATAGTGTTCAAGCATTGGCAGACAATGAGAGTACGGTGTTGTCCTTGGATATTCAGGGGTTGGGTCTTTCAGCTATGCAACTTCAGAGTGTTCAGTCCTACGGTCTTTATGTCGGATCGGATGTCATCACCGTTGCGCACGCCAATGTTCCGGAGCCTTCTACTCTAGCTATTCTGGGTGGTGGTTTGTTTGCGTTCGGTTACATGGCGCGCCGAAGAAAAGCGGCGTAATGTATCTGTGAAGTGTGGGCGGCTCGTGGGTGACACGATGCGGCCCATTGCTCTTGGATGTATGGGCGTTACATGGCTCCAAGGTCTGGTGTAGATCTTGGGGCCATTTGTTTTTCTAGTCACGGTGTGGGGATCTGTATTATGATGCTGACGATTTATTTTAGTTGATCGTGGGGGTGCAGATTCAGTCGGGCTTTGTGGCTTTCCCTTGTTCGAGCGCTTTAGGCGCTCTTCTCATAGGCTTAGGTTGGCGTTCCCCCTCTTTCAGCTTGTCAGAAGCTGTCTGGGGTGCCGCGATGTTCTGTTTTGCGGGGTTGTGCCGTGTAACCTTGATTTTTGGTGGTGCATCTGTGTGAGTATTAGAGCTTCAGGGGGTGGGGAGTGTGTGCTTTGTGTCGTTGTGGTTGGTGATATACTCCCTCGGAAACTCGGTTAATTTAGAATGGGATGTTGATGATGCGCTGTAAGATTTTGGTTTTATCGGTTGTGTTGTTCATGTCTGGTTGTGCAGGAACATCTTTGGTTAGTTCTGATCTGGGTGGTTCGTCGGATGTGGGTGGTGATTACCTGATAGGTTCCGGGGATAGTCTCAATATATTCGTTTGGCGTCATCCTGAAGTCTCTATTGTGGTTCCTGTACGCCCGGATGGGAAAATTTCCGCACCTCTGGTGGAAGATGTTGTGGCTGCCGGGAAGACCTCTACTCAGTTGGCCAGGGATATTGAGGAGGTTCTGTCTGTCTATGTCAAACAGCCAAAGGTCACGGTTATTATTCAGGCTTTCGGGGGCGGGTATGGGCAGCAGGTCCGGGTCGTTGGCCAGGCTTCTCAGCCGCAGGCACTCGCGTACCAGGAAGGAATGACATTGCTTGATGTGATGATTGCTGTGGGTGGGTTGACCGAGTACGCTGCAGGTAATCGCGCGACAATTGTGCGTACGACGGAGGGCACGATGCGAAAATTTAATGTACGGCTTGCGGACTTGGTTGAGGACGGCGATATGGATGTGAATGTGGAGATGATGCCTGGTGATGTGTTGGTCGTTCCTCAGTCTTGGTTCTGACCTCTTTTGTTTGCTGAAAGAGGTGTGGCGCTGCTGTTATCGTGTTGTATCGAAGGAATTGATTGTTTTGTATGAATGATTCTGTTGCACAAGTATTTAAAATACTCAGGCTGTTGTGGAATAGGCGATGGCTGGTTTTAGGAATAGCTTCACTGGTGTGCGCGGCAGGTTGGCCGTTTGTTTACTCAATGCCCAATAAGTATGAAGTGACGGCGCGGGTGTACTTAAACACGGAAAGTATGCTTACACCTTTGCTTAGAGGTCTTGCTGTAAATAGCAACTCCAAAGAAAAGATGGCTGCGACTACACGTAGAACCTTACTTAGTCGGCCTAATCTGGAGAAGGTGATTAGGGATACCGATATGGATCTCGGAGTTCACGATGAAGGAGATGTCGAACGCTTGTTGGCAGATTTGACGTCGAGAATTGATGTGTCTGGCCGGGCGCGGGATGGCATCTATTCTATCACCTTCTCCGACTCAGACCCGGTGTTGGCCAAGAATGTAGTTGATATTCTCCTTTCTATATTCATGGAAACTACCTTGGGTGTATCGCGAGGGGATACGGGGGTCACTGAGCGTTTCCTCGAGGAGCAAATACAGGAGTATGAAGCAAGACTCACGGCTGCTGAAGAGCGGTTAAAGGACTTTAAACAGAGAAATATAGGGTTGATGCCTAGTGACGCCGGTGGGTATTTTCAACGCTTGCAAGTTGCTGAGGATGATTTGCAGCAGGCTCAGCTCGAGTTGGACGAGGCGATAAAGCGTAGAGATGAGTTACAGAGGCAAATTAAGGGTGAGGCAGTACAGCTTCACCGGCAGAGCGCTATGAGGGAGCAGGCGAGTGTGTATGATGCCAGAATTCTGGCAATGGAGTCTCGGCTTGATGAGCTATTGCTCCAGTATACCGAGCGCCACCCCGATGTCGTCGCTCTTGAGGAATCGATTGAAGAATTGAAAAGACGTAAGCGGGAAGATGCCAGCAAGGAGCAAGAGAATTTTGAGGGGGGAAGCGAATTCGTGGTGGCTGAAGAGCTTAGGGTGGCACTGAGTACGGTAGAAGCTGAAGTGTCAGGGTTGAATGTCAGAGTGGCCGAATACCAGCGTCGAGTGAGCCAGCTAAGAAGCATGGTGGATACTATCCCAGAGGTTGAAGCTGAATATGCTCGATTGAATCGAGATTATAATATCAACAGAACTAACTATGACGAGTTGGTTAATCGCAGGGAATCGGCCAAAATTTCCCGGGATGCAGACCAAAGCGTTGACGATATCCAGTTCCAGATTATAGATCCGCCCATTGTGCCAGCTGTGCCAACTGGGCCTAACAGACCTCTTTTGTATACCGTTGTTTTGATTCTCGGGCTCGGGGCGGGGGTGGCCGTAGCTTGGGGGCTGGCTATACTTCGGCCCTCGTTTTACGAGCAGCAAGAACTCCGGGAGTTTACTGGTCTGCCGGTATTTGGAACCGTCTCGCTCGTTATGGATAAGAGCCGGTTGATCAAACGTCGGATGAATGTATTTGGCTTTGCTTGTGCCGGGTTGGCGTTGTTGTTCGCTTATGGGGCGCTGATTTTTATGCAAGTCGTCGGCGCGTGAGCTATTTGGTGCAGCTTGAGAAAATCGGATTGAACTAGATGGATACTATTGAAAAAGCGGCAGCAAAGCTTTCCTCCACAGCGCGCCCGGAATCTGTTCAGTTTGACACTGGCGGAGATGGTGTTGGCGATGTGACACATGGCCGGCTTGAATCACCGAAGCCCGCGGATGTTTTGGCGTTGTCTGAGCGTCTTGCGGCCGGGGGGTTTTTGCTTTCGAATGGCGAGAATGTTCAGCAAATTGAAGAATATAGACGCATAAAAAGACCTTTGCTGATGAAGGTTGATGAGAAGGCCGAGGGAAAAAAAGCTCCGAATTTGATTATGCTTACGAGTTCAATGCCCGGAGAGGGAAAGACTTTCAATAGTATAAATTTGGCTGTGAGCATTGCGATGGAGTTAGATCGGACCGTTTTGCTGATTGATGCCGACGTGCATAAGCCGGCAGCCAGCACGTTGCTTGGCATTATCGATCGGCCCGGTTTGACAGATGTGCTTGTCTCCGACGGATTAAAGGTAGCGGATGTTTTGATTAAAACAGATGTGCCTAAGGTGACGCTGATGTCTGTTGGCCAGAGTCGGCAAAATGCGAATGAGCTACTGGCAAGTTCCAGCATGGCGAGGCTGATGAATGAGTTGGCTCAGCGCTATAGTGATCGGATTGTTATCATCGATACGCCGCCTATGTTAGTGACGAACGAGGCGGCGATACTGGCTAATCTGGTGGGGCAGGTCGTGGTTGTAGTTGAAGCGGAAAATACAAGGCAGTCTGCATTGGAAGAGGCCTTGTCCGCAATTGATATTGATCACATCAATGTCGGGTTAATTCTGAACAAGGGCAGAATTTCGTCAGGCAAGTCAGACTATTATGGGGGCGAGTACGGTTACCCAGGTCGGGGGTGACTGCTCATGTTCATTCGTAGGTTTTAGCTATTTTTCTGTATTGGTGTTCGCGGCTACGCTGGGCTGCTTTCGTGTTTTGTGTTGTGCTAACTAACTAAAAAAGATGGTTATAAAAATATGTGTGGGTTAGCCGGGATCGTATGTGTTGGTGAGGGTGCCGAGGGGCCTAGCATTGAACAGCTTAGCTCGATGGCCGGTGCCCTGGTTCATCGCGGGCCCGATGAGTTTGGGGTGTTCAGGGATCACCGTGCGGGGTTGGCTCATGCACGTTTGTCTATTATCGACATTGCAACGGGCCAGCAGCCGTTATCCAACGAAGATGGTTCTCTATGGATAGCATTCAACGGCGAAATATACAATTACATTGAATTACGCGCCGAGTTGCTGGCTTTGGGCCACAAGTTTGTGACCCAAAGTGATACCGAAGTTATTGTTCATGCGTACGAGGAGTGGGGGCTACAGGCCTTTGAGCGTTTTAATGGCCAATGGGCTGTTGCGCTGTGGGATACGAATCAACAAGAACTGGTGCTGGCCAGAGACCGCTACGGGATTTGTCCGTTATACGTGTGTGAGTACCAGGGGAAGATATTCTTTGCCAGCGAAATTAAAGCAATATTTTCGGCAGACTCGTCTATCCCCCGAGAATTTGACCTACCTGGCTTGGATCAGACGTTTACATTTTGGTCCACAGTGCCGCCGCAAAGTGTGTTTCGGGGTATTTCTGAAGTTATTCCGGGGCATGCCCTAGTCTTTTCCGGTCAGCGATCTGTTGATCATTGTTATTGGCGTCCTCAGTACCCCTCGTCGGAGGCTACCCGGTTTAAGGGTGATTTGACCGAGGCTGTGTCAGCCTTGGATTCGGCGCTGGAAAAGGCCACAAGGCTGCGTTTAGAGCGAGCAGATGTTCAGGTGGGTTGCTATCTGTCGGGAGGGCTCGATAGTAGTGTCATTGCTGCCCTGGGGCGGCGAGTAAAAAAGGACGAGTTTCAGACTTTTTCTCTTCGTTTTGCTGATAACGAATTTGATGAAACTCAGTACCAGCGACAGATGGTGGAGTTGCTAGGTACTCAGCACGCCGAACTGGTGGTGGGGCGAGAGGATGTGGCTGAGGTTTTTCCTGATGTCGTGTGCCATGCTGAACGTCCAATTTTACGAACTGCACCCGCGCCCCTTTTTCTGCTGTCGAAGCTTGTGCATGATGCAGGCATCAAAGTGGTTCTCACGGGGGAGGGGGCGGACGAGATGTTTGCCGGCTATGACATCTTTAGAGAGGCTAAGGTCAGGCGTTTTTGGGCCAAGCAGCCCAACTCTGAGATGCGGCCCCGCTTGCTGGAAAGGTTGTATCCCTATTTAGCGAGATCTCCCGTAGCTCAGCGTGCGATGGCCCGCCGTTTTTTTGGGCGCAACTTATCCGAGTGGCAAGAACCGGGCTTTTCTCATGAGCCCCGCTGGGAGACTACCTCCGCAGTTAAACGTTTGTACTCTGCCGAGGTAAAAGCTGGCATTGGGGAGTTCAGCGCCAAGCGAAGCCTCTTGGATACACTGCCTGAAGAGTTCTCAGGTTGGGATTATTTATCACAGGATCAGTACCTGGAAACCAGGACATTGTTGTCGGGTTATTTGCTGTCTTCTCAAGGTGATCGGATGTTATCCGCGAACTCTGTTGAAGGGCGATACCCCTTTTTGGATTCTGATGTTATAGCGTTGGCGAATTCACTACCGCCTTCATATAAGCTGCGTGTACTCGATGAAAAGCATGTTCTTAAGCGCGTTTCTGAGTCATTAGTTCCTTCGCGTGTTCGAAAGAGAAAAAAGCAGCCTTATCGGGCCCCGGATGCGGTTAGTTTTGTCGGTTCAGCAGCACCCGCCTGGGTCGCTGAGCTTTTGAGTCAAAGTGCGATTGATGAGGCGGGTATATTCAATTCTGCTGCGGTCCAGCAGCTGTGGAAAAAATGTAAAAAGATTGAAGCAGAACCTCACAGGTTTTCCAATACTGATAACATGGCGTTAGTTGGGGTATTATCAACGCAGCTGCTGTATCAGCAGTTCATAAAAGGTACAGCTTTAGTACCAAAAAAAATTATATTTACTACCTGCATTGATTTGGTTTCTCCTTAAAGTGCGGGGCAATGTTATCTCAAATGTTTAATTCAATTAGTTGAAATTAGGAGCTCGGATGTCTGTTGAAGCTAAGGTGCGTGGTTATATTTTGGAGAATTTCTTGTTCACGGATGATCAGTCTGCATTGGACGGTTCCGTCTCTCTTCTTGAAAATGGCACGATGGATTCTACTGGTGTGCTGGAAGTGATTAATTTTCTTGAGGAGGAGTTTGGAATCTCTGTGGCCGATGAGGAGATGATTCCTGAAAACTTGGAGTCAGTGGATAATATTGTTGCCTTCGTTGCCAGAAAGAAGGGCTAGTTTTGTTGCTAAGATTGGCGAGATGTTTTGTCTGCCGGTTAGTTGGTAGGGGTGGCTGTGTCAGCAAAACTTCTTATTAGTCTGGACTACGAGTTGTTTTTTGGCCGAAATGCCGGAACAGTCGATAAGTGCATGATTGAACCAGTGGAAGCGTTGCTGGGTGTCGTGGAACGTTATGGCGTTAGGCTGGTGCTGTTTGTTGATGCTGGCTTTGTTTTCAAATTGAAGGAGGAGGGGGCTAAGCATGCCTCTTTGGGCCGTGATTACGATAAGATTAGAACGCAGCTCCAACACCTGAAGGAGCGAGGTCACGATATCCAGCTTCATATTCATCCGCACTGGGAAGACTGTTTTTTTGATGGGGAACAATGGGTTATCGATACCGGGCGGTATAAGCTGCAGGATTTCTCATCAAATGATATTGAGAATATAGTCAGCAAATACAAACGGGCGCTGACCGATATCGTGGGGGATTCGGTGTTTGCTTACCGGGCCGGCGGTTGGTGCATTCAGCCTTTTTCAGCCATTTCCGGTGCGTTAGAGAACAACGGCATTTGGCTGGATAGCACAGTTTATCACCAAGGTATTTCAGATGATCCGCAGCGTTGGTTTGACTTCTCACAAGCCCCTGCTGAGGCTTGGTGGCGTTTTGCTCATGACCCCGCAGAAGTGTGTTCAGACGGAGGGTTTGTCGAAATTCCCATCTCTGCATGCAAAATCTCCCCCTTGTTTTTTTGGCGGATGTTGGTGATTAAAAAAATGGGGGGAAGTGATCATCGTGCTTTTGGCGATGGGGCATCGATGACCTATGGCTATAAATACTACATTGATCGTTTGACCCGGCCTACTTCAAGCGTGGTATCTGTTGATGGCCTCAAGTCGGCCTTTCTGGGGAAAGCATATCGTCAATTTCGAGCGGCAGGTGGAGAAATATTTAATGTAATGGGGCATCCCAAGGCGTTAACTCCATATGCTCTTCGGCAGCTGGATACGTTCTTGTCTAACAGGAGCGAACTTGAGTCTGTTACCTTTCAAGACTTCAAACATCTGCAATAGTCACGTCAGCCACTATGGCATTTTGAAGCTGACTTATCGGGTGATGAGCCAAATTTAGGATATCAAGGAGCAATAAAAAATGGGTAAAAATATTAAGCTGACTGAGGCTGTTCTCGAGTTTGATAAAGACAAAGAAATAGAAAAAATCACAACTCGATTGCGTGATATCTTGCGGCAGGACCTAAAGCGCCGAGGGTTGGTGGTTGCCATTTCCGGTGGCATTGACAGCTCGGTGTCCAGTGCGTTGTGCGTAAAAGCGATGGGGCAGGAGCGGGTATACGGACTGCTGTTGCCTGAAACAGATTCTTCCTCCGAGACTTTCGAGAAAGGGAAGGCGATGGTTGAAACTTTGGGTATTGAATACGAAGTTCACAACATTGCGCCAACACTTGAGACCTTGGGCTGCTACAAGTGGCGGGATGACGCGATTAAAACTGTCTTTCCGGAATATGGAGAGGGTTGGAAAAACAAGATTATTATTTCCGGTGGCGTTGATGGCCAGTTTAATCATTTTATGCTTGTGGTGCAGCAGCCTGACGGGAAGGTCTTGCAGGAGCGATTGGGGCTGAAAGAGTATTTGCAGATTGTTGCTGCAACCAACTACAAACAGCGCGTTCGAAAAACCATAGAGTATTTTCATGCCGATCGTTTGAACTACGCGGTGGTTGGAACCCCCAATAGACTGGAGCACGACCAGGGGTTTTTTGTGAAAAATGGTGACGGGTCTGCAGACGTGAAACCTATTGCCCATTTGTATAAAACACAGGTCTATGCTTTGGCACGCCATTTAGGTTTGCCTGATATGGTTTGTAATGCGCGCCCTACCACCGACACTTACAGTATGCCTCAAGGGCAAGACGAGTTTTATTTTGCTCTGCCCTATGAGCAGATGGATATCGCACTATGGAGCTTGAATCACGGGATAGTTGCTGCTGAATTAGCCGCCTTTCTCGGGATTACCGAGAAGCAAGCTCAATTCATATACAACGATATTGAGGCAAAAAGGCGCACTACCAAATATTTGCATGCTAAAGGTGTGCTGGTGGAAGCTGTGCCCGAAGTGATGGCTTAGTTGCAATTCGCCGGGTGCGCTAGTTTTTTGTCGTTGTTGTTCGTGTATTTAAAACCAATGAATCGTATGCGGTTCGTTGGTTTTTTCGCGTATAAGTTGAAGGGCGTTTCTATTGATTCATGGTTGCGTATATTGAACTCTGAATTAATCCCTTTTGGGTCGTGAGGCCCGAGCAATAGCCACGCTATTCGTTGCTGTTTTTGCTCCGACGGGAAGGGGTTGGAGGTTCAATCTGCCGCGACCAGAATTTATAGCGGTATTCCAAAGTAAATTAGTTTTGGGGGTAGGGGTCGGTGCAATCTGTTAAATGGTACGTTGAACGCCTCAAGAGCATGTCTGCTTCTGAGGTTGTTTGGCGTCTTACATCGTTGGGGAGGGATGCCCTCGACAGGGTGAGAATCCCTGCTGGCATGTATCCCAAGCGCGAAGCGTTGTCTGTTGGTGCCTGGTCCACTGGCTTTAGTGTGACACCGACCTCCAAGGGGGCGGTGCCTGAAGATATGCGAAACGGGGAGCGTTGGGTTGAGCACCTGACAGGTCGCGCCGAGCTGCTGCTAGAGCATCGATTCACCTTTTTTCGGTTTGAAGCAGAGCCTTTCGGGAAGGTCATCAATTGGCACCGCGACTACAATCAGGGCCTTAGCGCGCCGGTTAGCTTTGCCCCTATGATTGATTACCGAAATGCAGAAGTGGCCGGTGACTGCAAGCTGGTTTGGGAGCCCAATCGGCATCAACACCTGGTGGTATTGGCCAGGGCGTACCATGTGACGGGTGACGAGCGCTATGCCGGTGAAGTGGTTGCTCAGCTTCTATCCTGGTTGGAGCAGAACCCGTTTGGTTACGGAATGAACTGGCGTAGCCCCATGGAGCAGGGGATCAGGTTGATTAACTGGGTGTGGGCGTTGGATCTGATAGAGGGCGCTGATGCTTTAACTGATGACGTTCGCGACGAGATTCGCTACTCCCTTTATCTCCACTGTTGGGATACGCAGCGTAAGTATTCACAGGGCTCTTCTGCTAACAACCACCTTATCGGTGAGGTGGCCGGTGTGTTTATTGCGGCCGCGTATTGCAAAGGCATGCCTAATGCCGATACCTGGTATGCGGAAGCAAAACAGCTATTGGCCCGGGAAATAGTGGCGCAGACATATGATAGCGGGTGTTCCAGGGAACACACTTTTGGATACCCCTATTTTGTGATTCAGTTTTTTCTCTTGTCCGGCTTGGTTGCCAGGCGTGTCAATGATGACTTCAGTGAAAGCTACTGGGTCCGACTGGAGAAGATGATGGAGTTCATGGG
>JALTMR010000237.1 GCA_027001525.1 Gammaproteobacteria bacterium | reverse complement strand
GTCCGACTGCTGGTGCCTCTCCTGTGGTGGTGGTGCCTTCGAATGTTGATAAGGTTTGTGTCGTCAGGTCGTCTCGCGTCAGTCCCCCTCGGCCCTGATCCCAGACCGCGTAGAAACTTTGGGTTTCTGTATTACTCGGGTCGTCGGTCGTCAGGTACTGGCCGGTGCCAAAGTAGATCATGACGTTGGGGGTGTTGCTGTTATTGCGTCGCATCTGGGGGTGACGAATCGCCGTAGGCCGAGCGGTGATCGGTTGAGCGTCGCCGCTGGCGTTGATCGCTGTGAACAGTGGCTGAGGGGTGCTGCCGGTGCGATATGCCACTTGCCACCTGTTCGCTCGTGTGGAGGAAATATCGAATGCCCAAAGGTTGCCCTTCACGTCTCCTGCGTAGACATGGTCTGCAATCCAGTCACCATCGGTATCAACAGGGTAGGGAGAAGATAAGCCATTTATATCCTCCTCGTCGGGGCCACCAAAGTCGGTTGAGATTTCAATATAATCTGCTTCGGGGCCCGCTTGCCAGCCGTCAGAAGGGTCGGCATCCAGAAAGATGATAAACAGTTTGGCGATGCCGCTTTGAGCGTTATAACCGTTGCCGGTAACGACGGCCCAGCGTTTGTGGCCATCCTTCTCAGCGTTGGTCAGAATGACCGAGGGCTGGCTAAATGAGTAGCCGACATCGCTGAGTTCGGTAGAATCGGACGGGTCTGCTATATCATCACCTTCCCCAAACTCCCACAGCACGATGTCATCTGCGCGTCGTTCTGCGAAGTTGTCGGGGTTGGTCACGTTCAGGAGATACCACGCTTTTCCTCCAGCACCTAACCCACCGGTTAACACGGTACGCCATGCGACAGGGCCATCCCCACGGGGAGCGAAAAGTGCGTCAAACTGTTTGGCAGAAGAATCAACGTAAAAGCGGTGGGTGTAGCTGGGGTCTGCCAAAAGACGCAAATTGTCGTAAACAGCTTCAGGGACATAGGCCAAAACCTCTTCCCCGGTATTGGCATCAAACCCGTGTAGCATGCCGTCATTGGCGCCGACGTAAACCACGGGTGAGCGTTCCTGATGTTCTCTCCAGAAGTCATAGTAGAGGTGGCTGGGGGCACCAAACAGCTCGGTATTGGGGAAAAGCACTCGTGGTTTGCCTACGTACTCGGGGCCAGAGCTGACGATGTCCCCCAGCAGGCTGGATCTTTCGCGGTACCCGCCGGGGCCTTCATTACTTTGGTCGCCCCGCAGATAGTTCAACCGGTTCTCACCGTCTGTGGCATCGCCTTGCCCCAGTAACGTCTGTTGGAGCAGCGAGAGGTTGTCCCATTGAAATGGTATGCCTGTTTGGCCATTGAAGCTGATGATGTTTCGAGTTGAGTTACCCTGTAACTCCTGTGCTGCTTCCCACAGGACTTCTTCGCTTATTTGCTCGCCGTTAATAACTTCTCTGGCTGTGAATTCACCGCTCCAGTCTGCAGGTGAAAAGCGGCTGGAAAATACTTTGGATGTTTCGTTCAGACGGTAATCAGAAAAAACGACCTTGGCGGGGCTGCCTTTATCTTCAGTAATTCCCCCCACGGCACCGGAAAGCGCGGCAATCAATTGTTGTGGATTATCCGCACTTAGAAATTCGCCCCGGCCATTGTATGCGGCGTGGCGCAGGTCATCTATTTTTTCGGCCAAATTATTGAGTGGCGATGGGTCGGGCCAGCCCGCAAAACCGTCATCGGTTGGTTTAATTGAGGGGTCAAGCGTACCCGCTAGTCCAAAGGCGATAGTGTACGTGTTGATGTGCTGGTGAAGGAATTCTTGACTGATACTTTCCGATTCCTTATGGGTCCGAGGAACTCTATTGGGGAGTGCCGGGGCCAAGTCCTCCTCAAAATAGTGCATGGCGATGTCTGCCATGGTTTGACTATAGTCGTCCGCGAAAGAGCCTCCATCAAAGCCATTCCCACTGTATTGGTCTTCATTAGCGATGGTATCCGGAACGTTTCCCGAATCGTCGTAAAAACCATCAGTTATCAAGATGGTGGCATTCATCTGGCAGGTCCCCCCTTCCGCCGCGCTTAATATGGGGGAGGGGTCTGGTAATATGGCGCCCGCACGGTCGGCGTCTACTGAGAAGTATTCCCCAGTGGCGAAAAGGGCGGACAGTAGCGGTGTGAAACCTGAAGGGGGATTGCTGAATAAATTGTCCATAATCGTACGTCGGTGCACCGGATTTGTCTCCTCGACTGCAACGGCGGAGTCCCTGTCGTTAATTGGACTGAATCCGATGCGTGTTCCCGCTGCTTCAGAGATGACTGTGCTCAGAGCATATTTGGCAGAGTATTCACGGCTACGATGGTAGGTAAACCAGTTGGCAAAGTTTGTCTGCGTGTTGGTTTCTCCGCTGCTATCGCCGGCTGGTAAGTCGTGAACCCACATGAGCTGTCGGGTGCCGTCTTCGTCGTAATAGTAATAACGCCAGCCTTGGCACCTTGACCTGATGTTATTGTCGGAGCACCAGTGGCGCCAGTCGTCAGAGCGGTAGTAATCGCGCGCTCCATTAGCCCCGTCACTGCGGTCGGTCACCGCAGACTCTTCGAGTAGGTTGATGGTGCCTACGCCTGGATCATAGGGGTCGAGTCTTGCGGCAGTGATATCCATGTTTTCATAAGGATCACCGTTAATGTCTACGCCTGCCCAAGGTTTGTAGATCTGGTTTGGGTTGTAGTAGAGTCGGTTGAATGTGTAGTCGCGGGCATGCCACTCCTCTTCTGCAACGACGTTGCACTCTTCATCATCAATGATTGCTTCCGCTGAATTTCTTTGCATCTCCAGCACAAACAGATAGCCGTAGCCCGTATCTGTGAAAGTACAGTTTCCTGTTTCACTCGTTTTCGCTCGATGAATGAAGTCCTCCCGTTCTGCTGCGGGGATGGAGTTCTCTGTCAGAAGGCCACCCCCGGCAGAATCCGGGGTAATCATTTCAACAATCATGCTTAGGGAATCATCTGTCAGAAAAAAGATGTTAGGGGGTACGGAATTACCAACAAACAGAGGCTGTTGGGTGACGGCCCCAGGGGCTGCTTGAACACTTCCTGTGGTCAGCATGCCAACGGTAAGGCACAAACAGGCACTGAGCCTGGTGATAGCGCGAGTTATTTTCATGTCGTCTCTTCCTTGCATGGTCAGCATTAGCGCGTTAATTGCTGACGATCTGTTTTTCATTGTAGGTCTGCAACAACACACTGGCGGTGTTGCTGTCGTCTGTGCCCCTAACGGTGACGCGGGTGATCAGCCTTGTGACCGCGCCCGGTTCAAATGGATTTTCGGGGGGGATAAGGGCCAGGTTCTCCACGATGTAGCAGGGTGGGTTGTCCTGGTCTGCGATGACGTTATCCTGAATGCAGTTTCCCGCCCACTGTTCCGGGTCGTATATATCGAATACCGGCGTACCCATGTCGTAGTAGCCAAGATTTCCTGCTGTGAAGTCTTCATACAGTTCGCCGTAGTAGGTCTGCGCGTTGAGCGTGGTTTCTGCGCCCAGCATGCCCGTCTCTGCGTTCTGGAATGCTGTTTTTTGAGCCCGGTCATTGGCCGCCATTTTTTCCTCCAGCGTCGACGTGCTCATGGAGGTAATGCCGATGAGTGTCATGACGAGCAGTATGACGAGGCTGAAGATGAGCGCAGAACCCTGTTGATGTTTCATGGTTGATTCCCTAGTTGCGCAAAGAGATGGTGGTGGTCATGGCGCGAAAGAGCCGATTATCCCGTACGGCCACCTGAACGTTGTTGCCGTTGGCATCGACGTACCAGTAGTTCTGCGGTGGTGTGGCGGCTATGCGGTGATCCTGGCCCGTCAGATTATCTTCGAGTGTGGCAAGCAGCAGGTGGATGCGAACGCTGGTCACATTCGCCATATCTGCCACGTTGTTGGCGGTGTTGTAGGCGACGGTGTTGCCGATGGTTTCGCCGTAGAAAATCTGCATATCTTCCACACCTTCAATGAGGGGGACTTCCGCTTGCACAGCCAGTGCGCCCGTCACTGCGCCGATGCTCCTTTGATACAAGTTTTGCACGCCGTTGTCATCGGTGGCGAGGTAATAGGCGGTGTAGATGGCGGGCATCACCTGGGCATCGGTGCCGTATGTTTTGTTCAGGCCGTTGTGGGTGATTTGAGTCAGGTCGGCGTTGATGTTGGTGACCTGGAATATTTCGGCATCGGTGCAATCGGCGATGATGACGAGGTCTCCAGCTTCAACGCCCGTTAACGCGCGGTTGACGGAGATTGGCGCGTTGCTGTTGGCCATGGCGGCAGACAGGTCGCCGCTGACGCTGGAGGCTCCCTGTATAAAAATGGCATCACTGTTGTTAACGATATCATCAGCCGTCAGATTGTTGTCAGCGTCTGTCATCATGGTGAACATGGAGGCTTCGCCGCCGGCTATATCGAAGCCCTGTATGCCGGAGTTGATGTCGGGCACGATGCCGGCAAACTGATTGGTGAGGATGGCGTTTCGGTTGCAGCCGACGTTGCCCGCCATGCGAATATCATAGGTCAGCAGATCCATGGCGAAACGGGCATTTTCCTGCATTCGTCCCAACGCATCTTGCACCCGGTAAGTCTGTTTGCTGGACATGAAGATCTGAAAAATACCGGCCATGATGATCAGGCTCAGGGTCACGGAGATCATCAACTCGACCAGGGTCAGGCCTTGTTGCTTGTGTCTTAAATTGGGCGGGTGTTGGGGCATCATATGCGAAAGCTCAACTGGTAGCAGGCCTCATCGGCCGTTTGGTTGATGGCCGGGGCGTTGGCGTCGAGGCACTGATTGTTCTGGAAGTCATCGCTGTTGGGTTCGTGCCAGATAATGGTGATGGTGATCACTTCCTGGCCTGCGCCATTATCAACCCAGGAGATGAAGCCGCGGCCGCCAGGCAGTGCCGGTTGCAGGGCTCGCACAAAGGGTTGGCTCCACTGGAAGAGGTCGTACTGTGCCAGTTGTGCGCCGGGGCAACCGGCGTTGATGCAGCCGGGGTCAGCAGGTGCTTCTGCAGTGCTGAAGTTGGCGTAGGCGGCGGCCGCGTCTCTGTTGGCACGAATGCGGTCGGCCATGTCGGCGGCCATGTTGGCAGCCTGGGTTTTGATAAAAGCCTGGTGGTTGTTGCTCATGCTGGTGGCCTGCATGCCGGCGATGCCGAGCAGGCCGATCGACAAAATGACGATAGAAATAAGTACTTCAATCAGCGTAAAGCCGTGCTGCTGCCGGATCTTGCTGGATGCCATGAGTCCATCCCTTAACATCGTGGAAACCGAACAGCGCTGTGCCGGTTTCCACGATGTTAAGGGA
>JALTMR010000236.1 GCA_027001525.1 Gammaproteobacteria bacterium | reverse complement strand
AATCTGGTGGGGGGGCTGGTCTTTGTGGCATTGCCGTTGTACTACACCCACGTCAGAACCAGTCCGGATCGCACCATCAGCAAGTAACTGACGGGTCTGAAAACGTTGAATACCGCCGTTGTGGGGGTGGCCGGTTTGGCCGCTCCTGCAACGGCATTCAAACTTGGTTAACCTCGCCTCTGGCCGGCCTTATTTGCAATGAAAAACCAGTTAAGTGTCTCCATCGGGCAAAGTTCAGACAAAGGTCGCAAGGAGATCAATCAGGATTTCTACGGCGCCTACACACCGCAAGAGCCACTGCTGACCTCCAAGGGCATTGCCGTCGGTTTGGCGGACGGTATCAGCAGCAGCGACGTCAGCCAACATGCCAGCAAGGTGGCCATCACCAGTTTTCTGGAAGACTACTACTGCACCCCCGAATCCTGGACGGTAAAAACCTCCGTTCAACGGGTGTTGAAAGCAACCAACTCCTGGCTCTACCTGCAAACCCGCAACAGCCCCTATCGTTACTCACCTGACCGCGGCTATGTGTGCACCTTCTCCACGCTGTTGTTGAAATCCAATACTGCGCATATTTTTCATGTGGGGGATACGCGTGTTTATCGTCTGGTGGAAAACAGTCTCGAGCAGCTGACGGAGGATCACCGCCTCTGGGTCTCGAAAGACAAAAGTTATCTGCGCCGCGCTCTGGGCATGAAGGATCAGCTGGAGCTGGACTACCGCGCCTTTACCCTGGAAGTCGGGGATGTGTTTATTCTCGCCACTGACGGGGTCTACGAGTTCACCGATGACAAGTTCATCATCCAGAAAATCGAGGAGCACAGTGACGAGCTGGACAAGGCGGCGTCATTGATTGTGGAAGAGGCCTTTCAGCAGGGCAGTACGGACAACCTCAGCATTCAAATCGTCAGAGTCGATCAACTCCCCGATCAGGATGCCGGCGAGATCTACCAGCAGTTAACCACCTTGCCCTTTCCACCGGAGCTTAGCCCCCGGATGCTGTTTGATGGCTATGAAATCATCCGCGAGTTACGCATCAGCCACCGCAGTCACATCTACCTGGCCGTTGATGTGGAGAGCAGGGAGCAGGTGGTGCTGAAGATACCCTCGGTCGACCTGCGGGACAACGCCGACTATCTGGAGCGCTTCCTCATGGAAGAGTGGGTGGCCCGTCGCATCAACAATGCTCACGTTTTAAAGCCCTGTTTGCAGACGCGAAAGCGCAACTATCTCTACATCGTCACCGAGTTCATCAAGGGAACCACCCTCAAGCAGTGGATGGTGGATAACCCCGAGCCGGACATTGAAACCGTGCGCAATATTGTGGAACAGGTCGCCAATGGCCTGCGGGCTTTCCACCGGCAGGAGATGTTTCATCAGGATCTGAGGCCGGACAACATCATGATCGATGAAACCGGCACCGTGAAAATAATCGATTTTGGTTCCGTTCGAGTGGCCGGGCTGATGGAGACGGCCAGCCCCCTGGAGCAGCAGGAGGTGCTCGGTACTGCACTTTATACCGCGCCGGAATGTTTTCTCGGTGAGGTCAGTACCGAGCGCTCGGATATGTTCTCCCTGGGCGTGATCTGTTACCAGATGCTGTCGGGCAGGTTGCCTTATGGCACTCATGTCGCCATGTCCCGGACCAAAGCCGCACAGCGGCGGCTGCAATACCAAAGTGTGCTGGATGACCATCGTGAAATACCCGTCTGGGTCGATGAGGCGCTGAAAAAGGCCCTGCGGCCGGAGCCTCACAAACGATACGAAGCCCTGTCTGAATTCGTTTACGACCTTCGTCACCCCAATAAAAAATTCCTCAATAAAACACGTCCGCCACTCATGGAGCGTAACCCGGTGCTATTTTGGCAGTCGGTTTCGCTGTTGTTCGCCATCATTATTATCGTTCTGATCGCGACCCATCCTGCGATTCAGTGAACTGCCGCCCCTGGCTTTTTTGTTGTTGACACGGCACCGCCCTTCACCGCAGAGTAGAGCCCATGAACGCCCTGAAACGAAAAGTGAATAAGTCTCCGTCGCTCGCGCTGTGCCCCATGTGGCTGCGCCGTGTGATTGTGCGTCTGCGCCTTTCGAAGGGGGATCTGTTCTAGCGTTCAGCTAACAAACAAGACTTCAACGAAGGCCGCAGATGAACTCACCATCTGCGGCCTTTTTGTTTTTTGGCTGTGTGGTTTTTTGTATTGAAGAGGAAGCAGGACAATGTCGGTTCCGGCCGCTTATTTAGGCATCATTTTAATCTGGTCCACAACGCCGCTGGCGATCAAGTGGAGCAGCGAAGGGGTAGGATTTCTGTTCGGGGTGACTGCCCGGATGGCTATCGCCGTGGTGCTGTGCCTTGTGCTGGTCAGACTGCTGCGCATTGCTTTCCCTTGGAACAGAGCGGCGCGCCGCACCTACTTCGTGGCTGGCCTCGGGCTCTATGGTGCGATGATGGCCGTCTACTGGGGAGCGCAATACATCTCCTCCGGCCTGGTGTCCGTGGTCTATGGTTTGCTGCCACTGGTCACGACGCTATTGGCCACCTTGTGGCTCAAGCAGGGTCGCCTTGACGGAACAAAACTGACGGGGGTGGCGCTGGCGCTTGGTGGCCTGGTGGTGATTTTTGATCCTCGCGTCGAACCGAAGTTTGCTACCTTGCTGGGCATCGGCGGCGTGCTGCTATCCACCCTGTTGCACGCCATCAGTATGCTGGGAGTACAGCGTTTCGGTGCGCATCTTCACCCGCTGGCTGTGACGACGGGGGGGCTCAGTATTGCTGTTCCCCTGTATCTACTCACTTGCGTGCTGGTCAACGAGCCGTGGCCCCAAGTCATTCCCCAGCAGAGTCTGAGCGCTATTTTATATCTGTCCGTTATGGGCTCGGTGGTGGGGTTTGTGCTGTTCTACTACGTATTGAAAAACATGGCCGCTGATGTGATCGCCTTGATCACACTGATCACCCCCGTCTGCGCTCTGGGGCTGGGTCACTTTCTAAATGGTGAAGCGCTGGAGGTGAATGTGCTCATCGGCACCGCTTTTATTCTGCTGGGATTGATGGTGCACCACTGGGGAAGTCACTTGCGTTTGGCGTTGGCACGCTAGCGTCGCTGGGTTGCTTGGTGGATGTTCTATCGGGTGTCGCTGACAGGGCTGAAAGAGGGTTGGGTGTTACCCAACCCTCCGTAGCCGTTTAGGCTGCCTGATCAGACCCGACGTGATGCTCCAGCACGCTGGTATCTGAATCGATCTTGATTCGTTTGGGTTTCATCGCCTCGGGTAGCTCATGCTTGAGGTCGATGGTGAGCAAACCGTTAACCAGCCTTGCCCCCGTGATCTCAACATGGTCAGCCAAATTGAACTTGCGCTCAAACGCCCGGCTGGCAATGCCCCGATAGAGGTAGTTGCGTTCGCTCTTGTCTTCCGTCTTCTTGCCCTTGACGGTCAGCACGCCGCGTTCGACCTGGATGTCCAGCTCATCTTGCGTGAACCCCGCCACTGCCAAAGAGATCGTGTAGCGGTTCTCATCCAGCGCCTCGATATCGTATGGGGGGTAGCTGGAATTGCTCTGCTCCGCCCTGAATGCATTGTCCAGCAGCGAAGCCAGCCGGTCATAGCCGACAGTATTGCGGTACAGCGGTGTTAAATCGATAGTGGTCATGGCATATCCTCCTGAAAGCAATATGAGATTTAACAGTACAAGCCGGGTGGCATGCGAATCAGCCCTGCCACCCTCACCGTCATAAATAGTGGTGGTGTTTACCGTTTCAAGAGGGTAGAGAGAAAAATTTTGATCCTTTCACGCGATTTAAGGGCACCTCTATTAATTCATGAATGCGCACCTTAAACCCCAAATCTGCTACATCCAGAATTAATAGAGGTGCCCTTAAATCTACATGCGACCTATTCTGTCGTGACCCTGGTCTACACTGTCTGCTCGCCGATTAGCCGGGAGGAGAAGCTCTGTATGTGTTCTTACATCAATATGGGTCGATTATTGGGTTGCTTGAATACACCAGGGGTGTCGTCTTGAAGCATAGATCTCACCAGCCTGCCGGGAACATCGGTATTTTTTGGCTGTATAAACACAAAGGACAGTACCAGGTGATTGGTCTGGCTGATCCTGTGGATATCGGACAGGCCCACGCCTCTTGTCTGGATCACCCCGCGACGCATATTGAAAGTTGGCCACTGGTAAAGTGTCGCTACCGAAGCTGTTGCCCCGGCATCGAGTGGCTGGATGAGTATGATGAAATTCCCCGAGGGCGCGTAGTGTTCCATCAGCGCGGAGGCTTTATCGTCTACATGGGACAAGGTCTCATCCACAACGTTGAATTACAGAGGATGATCCTGAAATTTTTCTCTATAGAGGCGGATGCAGTGAAATTCAAACAGGATGACCACTACACCACGGGGGGTGATCTGTCAGTGCTTTTTGATAGGTCGGATTGATCCGAGGTGTCGGCCAAACGATGTGGGTTTGATGTGGGAAAACGCCAGGTTGAAAGAGATTTTCTCGATAGCCGTCTGTTTTAAACGCGGGTTTAGTGCATGTAATGCACTCCATGTTTTTCTCGTTCTCACGTTCAAGAGGAGAAATACCTCAGCGTGCCGGGGCGCCGCGCTCAATACTCATTCATTCGCTAGTGTTGTTAGAGCGTCCACCAGCCCTTGTGTAATTAATGCAAGGTGGCTGTAGTCGAGTTTTTCCGGTGTGTCTTTGGCGGAGTGGTAGAAGGGGTAGCGGTAGGGGCCGGTGTCGGTCACCATCACGGCGTGGTAGCCGTGCAGTGAGAACGGTGTCTGGGCGTTCCAGTTCATGCCGGGGATGATCTGCGGTGCGACTACTTTTTGGTAGGGCAGGTGTTTGGCCTGGCCGAATGCACTGGCGAAGCGGCTGGCCTTGCGGCTGGAGCGCAGGTTGGAGACGAAGGCGACAAAGTCCCCCTTATCCGGGTAAGCCATGCCGAACAGCGGCGGATAGAGTTGACTGCCCGGTTGGTGGTTGTAGTAGCCCAGGGTGTCGAGAATGACCGCCAGTTGAATGTCATCGCCACGCTTGCTGGCGTGATGGGCGTAGATCCAGCTGCCCATGTGTTCGGTGCCGAAAAAGGGCGGTTCCTCGTTGACCAGCGCCACAAAACGTACGGTGGAGGTAAGCCGTAGTGCGCGAACCGCGCGGGCCATTTCGATTATCACCGCCAGGCCGCTGCCGTTGTCGTTGGCTCCGGGGCAGCCGCCGATGGTGTCGTAGTGGGCGGCCACGACAATCACCCGGTCGGGGTTGCCGATGCCGCGCTGGGTAATCTCCAGGTTGGCGCAGGGGACGTCGTGGGCATAGTA
>JALTMR010000235.1 GCA_027001525.1 Gammaproteobacteria bacterium | reverse complement strand
CCTGGGCGCTGGAAGCCGTGCCGGGTGGCTCCTCCGGCGGTTCGGCAGCGGTGGTGGCGGCGCGTCTGGCGCCGGCGGCAACGGGCACGGACACGGGGGGGTCTATCCGCCAGCCGGCGGCTCTGTGCGGTATCACGGGGCTCAAGCCGACCTACGGTCGTGTCTCGCGTTACGGCATGATCGCCTTTGCCTCCAGCCTGGACCAGGGCGGCCCCATGGCTCGCACGGCGGAGGATTGCGCCATGTTGCTACAGACCATGGCGGGCTTTGATCCGCGTGACTCCACCAGCGTGGAGCGCGATGTGCCTGACTATCGTGCCGGACTGAACGGTTCGGTCGAAGGGCTGACAATCGGTTTGCCAAAAGAGTATTTCGGCGAGGGGCTGGACGCCGGTGTGGCCAGGGTTGTCGAGGCGGCTATCGATGAGTACCGGGCACTGGGCGCCGAGGTGGTGGAGATCAGCCTGCCCAACACCGGTTTGTCGATTCCGGCCTACTACGTGGTGGCCCCGGCGGAGTGCTCTTCCAACCTGTCGCGTTTTGATGGTGTGCGTTTTGGCTATCGCTGCGACGATCCCAAAGACCTTACTGACATGTACAAGCGTTCGCGCGGCGAGGGTTTTGGGGCGGAGGTGAAGCGCCGTATCCTGATGGGCACCTATGCGCTCTCTGCCGGTTACTACGACGCTTACTACCTCAAGGCGCAGCAGGCGCGTCAGCTCATCAGTGACGATTTCAAGCGGGCCTTTGCTGATGTTGATGTCATCATGGGGCCCACCGCACCAACAACCGCCTTTAATTTGGGCGAAAAATCTGATGACCCGGTCACCATGTATTTGTCAGATACCTACACCATCGCCACCAATTTGGCGGGGCTGCCAGGGATGTCGATTCCGGCAGGCTTCGTTGAGGGCCGCCCTGTCGGGCTGCAACTGATTGGCAACTATTTTGAGGAGGGGCGGCTGCTGAATATTGCGCACCGTTACCAGCAGGCCACCGACTGGCACCTGCAGGCCCCGGCAGCCTTTAAGTAAAACCACAGAATTCGAGAGAACAACACTATGCAATGGGAAGTCGTCATTGGTCTGGAAATTCACGCCCAGCTCGCGACAAAAAGTAAGATTTTCTCCGCTGCTTCCACGGCCTATGGGGCTGAGCCCAATACCCAGGCCTGTGCAGTGGATCTGGGTTTGCCGGGGGTGTTGCCCGTTCTAAATGAAGAAGCGGTACGCATGGCGGTGAAATTCGGTTTGGCTAACGGTTGCGAAATTACCCGACGCTCGGTTTTTGCCCGCAAGAACTACTTCTATCCCGATCTGCCCAAGGGCTATCAAATCAGCCAGTTTGAGCTGCCCATCGTCGGTAAAGGGGCACTGGAGATTGAGCTTGACGATGGCTCCACCAAAACCATCGGCATTACCCGTGCCCATCTGGAAGAGGATGCCGGCAAGTCACTGCACGAAGATTTCCACGGTGCCACCGGCATCGATCTCAATCGGGCGGGTACGCCGCTGCTGGAGATTGTTTCCGAACCGGAGATGAACAGCGCCAAAGAGGCGGTGGCCTACATGAAAAAGATCCACGCCCTGGTGCAGTATCTTGAAATTTGTGATGGCAACATGCAGGAAGGTTCGTTTCGTTGTGATGCCAATGTCTCTATTCGTCCCAGGGGGCAGGAGGCATTGGGAACGCGTACCGAGCTGAAAAATATCAACTCGTTCCGCTTTGTTGAGCGAGCCATCAATATTGAAGTTGAGCGTCAGATTGATGTTATCGAAGGGGGCGGCAGAGTCGTTCAGGAGACCCGGCTGTATGATGCCGACAGGGATGAGACGCGTTCAATGCGCTCCAAAGAGGAAGCTTTCGACTACCGTTATTTCCCCGACCCCGATCTGTTGCCCGTCGCGATAGACGAGGAGTACATCGAAGCGGTTCGGGCGACCTTGCCGGAGTTGCCGGGTGCCAAGCGCGCCCGGTTTATCGATGCGTTTGGCCTGAGTCCGGAAGATGCGACGGCCATTACTTCCAGCCGTGATCTGGCCAGTTTCTACGAAGCGACCGTGGCGGCCTCCGGTGGTGAAGGCAAGCTCTCTGCTAACTGGGTCATGGTTGAACTGCTTGGCGCACTTAACAAGGCGAACAGGGAGATTGCTGATAGTCCGGTGAGTGCCGAGATGCTGGGCGGCATGATTCAGCGCATCAAGGACAACACCATCTCGGGCAAAATCGCTAAAAAAGTTTTTCAGGCCATGTGGGCTGGCGAGGGCGATGCCGATACGGTGATCGAGAAACAGGGCTTGAAGCAGGTGACCGATAGCGGTGCGATCGAGAAGTTGATTGATGACGTGCTGGCCAACAATCAGGCCCAGGTCGAGCAGTACCGGGGGGGGAATGAGAAGGTTTTTGGCTTCTTTGTCGGCCAGGTGATGAAAGCCTCCCAGGGCAAAGCAAACCCGGGGCAGGTGAACCAGATGTTGAAGCAGAAGTTGCAGGGATAGCCTGCTCGCTTCGCCGCTGTGCAAAAAAGGGCAGAACGACGGGGTCGTTCTGCCCTTTTTTATGATGCCGACTGGTACTTGGTGGGAGCCGAACCGGGAGACTCAAACTCATCAATGTCTTCATAGCTGCGGACCTGATTCCGTCCCCGCCGTTTGGCCTGGTAGAGCGCCCGGTCGGCGCGGGACAACAGCTGATTGAGGGATGACTCCGGGTCTTCGTTGGGGGCTGAGTAGCTGACGCCGCAGCTAACGGTCAGATTGATGGTCTGGTTCTTGTAGTTGATCAGTTTTTCGCGTGTGGCGGCGCGTATCTTTTCGGCCAGGGCCAGCCCGCCCGCTGGCTCATCTCCCAGGCTCAGGATCAGAAACTCTTCTCCTCCCATGCGATAGAGAAAGTCATTGCTGCGAGACTGGTTCTGCAAAATACTGCTGAACTCCTTCAACGCCTTGTCGCCGGCCATGTGGCCAAAGCGGTCGTTGAGCTGTTTGAAGTAATCGAGGTCGCAGAGGGTGGCGATGATGATGCGGTTGTCACGCTTGGCCTGCGCCTGCAGTTTGGGGAATATGTCCAGCAGATGGCGGCGGTTGTAGAGGTTGGTCAGGGTGTCTGTAATGGCTGATTTTTCCAGTGCCTGCTGCGCCTTATCCACTTCGCTCTGTTTGTCTTTGAGCGATTGCACCATGTCCGCGAAACTGTTGGTGAGTGAGTCAATTTCAGTTTTGGGGTCCTGTTTTTCCAGGCTGGGAAGGTGGCCGTGAGAAACCTCCTGGGTGAGGTGCATCAGCACCGACAGCGGCTTGTTGAAGCTGCGAATGATAATGAAGCCGATGAGAAAAATGATGAGCACCCCGGCAATGGTAAAGCCGACGATGCGCTGGCCCTGGCCGATGAGCTCGTTGAGCAGATCGGTCTCATTGCTGCCGCGCCAGATGGTGGCCCGGCCAGTGGTTGTGTCGGCGGTGAGTATGGGAAGAACGAGAAACGTTTCATCGCCCACACTGATGTGTTCATCTTTGGGCAGAAACGCCTCTCCGGGCAGGGAGGGTAATGAACTGTATTGCAGCTTGCCTCCCTGTTCGATGAAATAGGCATCTTTTTCACCAATATTACCACTGCTCAACATGGCGGGGACGCTGTGGCTCATGGCCACCAGGCCCAGCACCTCACCGCGCAGTTGCACCGGCGCGTAGGCCACCAGCTCCAGATTTTCCGGGCTCTGGTAGTAAAAGCTGCCTGTGGCAGGGTGATCCCAAGAGGTGCGGCCGATCAGCTCTGCCACCAGGTGGATGTGGTCTCCGCCCAGCAAGGTGCGTCCATCGCTGGAGAGTACCAGCCCCCGTTTGGCGGACTGTTCAGAGAAACGCTTTTCCAGCAGGCGTCGCAGTGGCCCGCGGTCCCCGTTGAGAATGGCAAAGCTCAAATACTCCTGCGTTTGGGTATCGTTGGCCACGAGCCCCACAAAACGCTGTAACTCGGCGCTGCGGCGTTCTATCTGGTGGGCATCAATGCGGGTAATGTCGCTCAGCTGCTGACGCGATTTATCCAGCAGCGCCTCGCGGGAGTAGTGGTATGAATAGACCAATGTGCCGGCCAGAAAGCCTATCAGCAACACGATATACGCTGCCAAACGGGAGCGGTATGTCTTCGGTAACATCTTAGTCATTCCCCGGTCAGGATGAGCGCCCAGGCGCTTCCATCTCTTTTATTTTTGTAGCCTGAAGTTACAGCCCCAAGCTTTTGTATGTCGCGTCCCTAAAAATACCGGATTTGGGGGCGCAAATCGAGGGAAAGTACCTATTACTCCAATTCAAGCTGCAATTGAGAAGCCTGACCCTGGCGGATGCGGAAGGCAGCCAGCTCCAGAACGCCTTCGGTGTTGAGGGAGATAATCAGGTAGGCGGCATCGGGGTATTGCGCCTCTTTGAGGTCGGTGTCCGACGGGATGGCGGCCGCGGTGGGGTGGGAGTGGTAGATGGCCACCAGCTCATCGCCCGCTTCGCGCATCTGTCTCATGGCCTCGATCTGCTGTTGTGGGTCCATCAGGTAGTGGCGCTGGGGTTGCTGTGCCTGGTTACTGATCGGGTAGCAGTGCTGGGCCCGGTTGTTTCTGCCCCCCAGCAGGCCGCAGATCTCGGTGTCGGGTGACTCCTGTGCCTGGGTCAACATCTGGTTTACCAGGGTACGTGCCAGTTTTAGGGTGTGCATCGTCGCTCTCTACTCGATTGTCTTACTCGGTGTCTGAGCCGTGTTGGTGTTGTGCCAGCGTCAGACGGCTATTGCCTGCCAGATCCTCGTAGGTGCGGGTGTTCTGGTAGCCATCCCGGCTGAGGATGGATCGAACGGCCTCCCCCTGATCGTAACCGTGCTCCAGTAACAGCCACCCGGGGGGCTGGAGAAATGACCTGGCCTGTCGGCTGATGGCGCGAATGGCGGCCAGACCGTCACCACCGGGGGTGAGCGCAGAGCGGGGCTCGAAGGGTAGCCCGTCGTCAAGCAGATGCGGGTCGTGCTCACTCACGTAGGGGGGGTTGGATACGATGATGTGAAATCGCTGTGGCGGCAGCGCTTCGCACCAACTGCCCTGATAAAACTGGACGTTGCTCAACTGCAGCCGTTGGGCGTTGTCTTGCGCCACTGTCAGAGCGGCGCTGCTGAGGTCGGTGGCGTGGAGGTGGCAGTGGCTCCGCTCACTGGCCAGGGCCAGGGCAATAGCACCCGAGCCTGTGCCCAGGTCGGCAATGTGCCAGTGATGCTCCGGCGGAATGCGTGCCAGTGCCTTTTCCACCAATAGTTCGGTTTCGGGGCGGGGAATGAGTGTGGCGGGTGTGACGTGGAGGTC
>JALTMR010000234.1 GCA_027001525.1 Gammaproteobacteria bacterium | reverse complement strand
GCAATCGCATAGTCCAGACGATCAAACCAAAAGGGCTTTCGCTGTTCAATATGCCCCGTTGAAACGTAGAATGTTGCAGGTACACCATAGCGCTCAAGAATAGGCAGAGCCTGGGTAAGATTATTGCGATAGCCGTCATCGAAGGTAATGACCATGCAGTTTTTTAGGGGAGGAGCATCCCCCTTGACAATGTCAACCGCTTGATCAAGAGATATAAAGTTATAGTGTTGCGATAATAATTTTAAAACACGATCCAGCTGCCGCCGTGACAACTGGGAACGGAGGGGCTTCCATGTTGAAGGGACGCTCTCGTCCATCACCCCGTGAACCATCAAGATATTAACTCGGTATCTGCGTGTATATCGCCACATCCACACAAAGCCAAGCCACTGCAGTATTAAAAAACAACGTGACCTGATCGACGCCATTACAGTATCACTCCAACAAGAGACTTCAACTCATCATTGAGGGCGGCGGCCAATCAAAACAAACCACAGTTTTAGCTGAACCTCATGCCCTTCCCCTAATTTTCTTACAATGCTCAATATGCTTTGAGCTTCTTTTTATAAAGCGACTGGTAAAACTCAACAAACTCTTCGGCGTATTCCTTTCTGGTTTTTATTTTGTCAGGTAGCCGGGATCTGCCCTTAATCTCCTCCCTTAACACATCATCTTCCACCAACCGGGACAATACCCGCCCAAGGGCATCAGCATCGCCCCTCTCCACTATAAAGCCATTTTCCTGATTATCAATAAGGTCTTCGGCGCCACCAACGCGTGTAGCCACACACGGCATGCCACTCCCCATCCCCTCCAGCAACGCATTGCTAAAACCTTCAGACATCGAAGGCAGCACAAAAATATCCCCGACACGCAATACTTCACTGATATCAGTAAGATGCCCAGGAAATACCACTTTATCCCCGAGACCAAGTTCATCAACCAAATGCACTAGTTTGGGAAAATAGGACTTCTCTGCGGCACCATCAATATCCCCAACCATCAATAACTTAGCATTCGAAGCCCTTGATGCCACACGAGAGAATGCCCTAATCAGCACATCCCACCCCTTCACGGGAACGGCATGACCTATAGTCAAAATAACAATATCGTCTCCCACATAACCGTACTCTTCTCTGATAACATCTCGGCTACGCGGTTTGTTAAATTCTCTCATATCAAAGGGATTTATCAGTACATTAATTTTTTCTTCCGCGATATTAAGACTGAGCAACTCCTGTTTGACCGCCTCGGAGACGGCAACAACCTTGGTGGCAAGTGTGCAGGTTGTACGAATGGAGATAGACAGGCGATCTCTAAATGTCAGCTCCCTGCCGACCTCATATGCCTCGGTCATGGAACGTTTCTGCCACACACGGACGGGCACACCAGCCAGCCAAGCCCCCATCATGGGGCTTGTGTGGATATTGTCACAATGGAATATGTCACACTCGTATTTCCTGCATAATTTTCGAACAGATGCGACACATCCCCAATCAAAGTTCGATTTTGCCCTGGGTAGGTACTCAATAACCACGCCAAGCTGCTTAATATCATCAAGCCATGTCTCATCTTCGGGTGGATGACTTAATACCAGACAAACATCCCAGCCACGATCAACTGCTGGCTTCAATAGGGTGAAGAAAACCCGCCCCATCCTTCGGTGCTTAAGATGGGTTCCCGAATACCTAATAAGGGAAGTTTTCACAGATGACTCCTCGGTCTTCCAACTGATGTCTAACTAATAAAATGACGTGGTAAACCACGCTTCTTTTTAAATACAATCAACATTTCAAATACAACCAACGGCCCTTTCGCCAGCACCCAATTTATTTGAATAGCCAAGACAAAAGGCAACACTACCCTGACGCTGGAAATCCCCAACCAAATAGCACCGTCACAAGGAAGCAGTGGAACCGGTCCACTCAGTTCTTGCCATAGCAGGCGTGAGACACCAAGATTCTTACAGGAATGTTCTCTATATTAAGCAATCTGGCAGAGGCAAATCGATGCCAGCCATCGTTTAAAATATACTGCCCGTCTCTCGAGATATTAACGGTTACTTCATCCAACAAAAATAATATATTGTCTATCTTTCCCTCAGCGTATAACGCTCTGTTACTTTTATAGCCATCACTCTCTATTTGCCTATACAACGCGTCGCATTTTGAGAATCTCGCTCTAAGCATTTCAACACTATTATACTCCCCCCTAAACGAACCAAGAGTATCAATTTGTTCCATGGCAAACTGAAAGAATGGCGTATCCTCCCAGGCTCTCTGTTCGATAAAATGCATCACATAGGATCGATAGAGCAAGTGATCTTCCACCGGCACAACCTCCTTGTCCCAGTCCCCGTCCCGAGTGAACTTATATGTACTCCTGACTGGAAACTGACTGCTGGGAGTCTGGCCAACAACAATATCTGCCGGATTAACATGACTTAACGTTGTGCTTCTACCGGAAGAGAGAACACGAATAGCCTGCCATTTACATTGCCGGTATGCCCCTTTAATTACACTCATCATCTTGTCAAATCACCGCGACTCACTGTGTATGCCACTATTGTCCGTAGGGCGGTTCGTACATTTTGTGCTCTGCACACTAAAAAACATGAGTAAAATAAAAACATGACCGAATATAATTCGCCTGGTTTCCACATAACGATTATCGAAGGGTATTCCTACGTTCCCTGGCGCCTGCGAAACAGAGCAGAGATCCACGACTTCAGCACCATCCAGCAAAAAAGAGTATTTGTGACCAAATAACGTTTCCACAACCTGCCTGGCTCTTGCTTCACGCGATACAGCCACTCCAGTCCATATTTCTGCCAACATTCGGGGGCCCGCTCAACCTTTCCTGCCATAACATCAAATGACCCTCCGACCCCATGGCAAACAGGCACGGCCATTTTCTCTCCCCACTTCGCCATAAAATTCTCTTTCCTCGGGGAGGTCATCGCAACAAATAAGACATCGGCATTGGACTCTCTGATATCTTGAGCTATCCCCTCTTCCTCCTCCTCTTTAAAGTAGCCGTTGCGACGCCCGGCCAGTATCACACCAGGGTATTGCTGAGCGATACGCTCCGCCACAATGCGAGAGACCTCTTCGGTGGCCCCCAGGCAGTAAACACGGTAATGGCGCTCCATCCCGCGTTCAAAAACCCCATGCATCAGGTCGATTCCCGCAACGCGCTCGGGGAGGGGCTGCCCCAGAATCTTACCGGCCCAAACCACCGCAGCCCCATCAGCCAGCACGATATCTGAAGACATTACGTCATCCATCAACAGCGGGTCTCGATGCATATTGACTATCTTCGCCGCGTTAACCACGCCAATATGAAGTGGATTACGCTGTTTAATTGCAACATCAATACAATCAAGTACCTGCCCAATTGTGGCGGCATAAACAGGAACGCCTAGAATATTTCGAACGGGTACATTCAAATTAGAATCTTTCATATCACTATCGCCATATTCCTTCACCTTAAACCGCCCCACGGCTGAACATTACCGCAGGCAGTGTCTTGATCAGAATTTTCAAATCAAGTTCTAAAGACCAGTTTTCAATATACTCAAGATCAAGCTCCAGCCATTTTTCAAATGGCAGGTTACTGCGCCCGGATATCTGCCATATACAGGTTAACCCCGGCTTGACGCTAAACCTCTTTCGCTGAATGCCCCTATCGAACAGATCCACATCACGTATAGACATGGGTCGAGGGCCCACCAGACTCATGTGCCCCCGAATTACATTAAAAAGCTGCGGCAGCTCATCCAGGCTTGTTTTACGAATAAACTTACCCACCTTCGTCACACGAGGATCATTGGCCATTTTAAAAATCGGGCCATCAGCTTCATTCAGATGCTCCAGCTCTTTTAGCCTCTCCTCTGCATCCACGTGCATGGAGCGAAACTTATACATGGGAAACAATCGTTTATGTAATCCCACTCGCTGCTGAACAAAAAGCACCGGTCCCTTGGACTCGACCCTGATGGCAAGAGCAACCAGGGCCATGACGGGTAAAACCACCGGCATGGACAATAACGTCAGACTCAAGTCCATCAACCGCTTTACCAGCAACAGCGCTTCGTTCTGAGGCACGGGTTCAAATGTTAAGAGAGGCACACCATCAAGGTCTCTCAACTGGGTCCGAGCGACCTTCAGATCAAAAACATCGGCCATCAGTGCAAACTTGACTCCCTGCTCTTCACACGCATCAACAATTTTCTGCACGTCTTTCATCATAGAACGAGGTACTGCCAAAAAGACCTCATCAACAACATGCTCGCTCAGTACCTTTCCCACATCACCCACCGAACCCAGAGTCACTGCAGCAAGCGCTTTGTCCCCCTTTCTCGCAGGTGCATCATCGAGGTAGCCGATAATATCGACCCCCCACTCAGAGTGCCTCTGAAGCAAATCGGTCAGGCGATGAGCCCTCTCGCCCGTTCCGATAATCAATACTTTATAAAAGTTTTCACCCTTTTCCTTACTTTTTCGAAAATACCACCAGGTCAACAACGCCCGAGTCGAGATCAATGTTACGAAGTTAAAAAAGAAAAAGACCAGCAGCACGCCCCGGCTCACAAAGTCGATTTTTAGTGCGTATAAAAAGGCGAAGAAAATCGCCGCACAGATAACCAAAACCTTAGCGACAATAATCGAGTAATTGACTATGGAGGTTAAACGAAAACTGGAATAGGCCCCAAAAAGGGAAAGCAGGAAAGCCTGGGGAATCAGAATAACCGGCAACAGCATGAAGTAAGCATACAGATCCGAGGAATCGGCGTTAAACAGGTGCTCCCCAATGCGAAACGAGATCAATAATATAAATACCGTCAAGAGGATGTCTAATAGCGCTAACAACCTATTTAGATGACGTGTCTTAGAATCTATCATGAACCTTAACCTATGAAATATTGGCCGCGCTAAAAGAGTGCGGGCTATTATTTTTATTTAGCTTTTTATACTTCGCTCTACAGAAATGCCGAGCCCTACGCTCCCCTTTAAGGGGAAAACCTCAAATATTGACCTGAAGGCCAAAAACCAGCCCGCACCAACAAGTCACTTTTAAGCAGACCATTGCCTATAAACAGATCAAAGCCATATCGTTTTTCAGCACCCCATCGGCGCTTATGCTCGGTAAACTCACCCAGAAAATCGTAATACTCCACGCCCGATTCGATACAGTACTTTATAATCTCGGCCCTTAGCACATTCCCCACGCCACCAGTGTAATTGGGATCAAACCCCTCTTGCAGCTGATGAAAACGACGATTGTAGACGTAGCCAATCTGTAGCGACTTTAGCTCTGAGCCATCCTGAAGACCGGCAAAAACCAACCAGCCCCGCCTAAACGCTACGGGAACGAACTCA
>JALTMR010000233.1 GCA_027001525.1 Gammaproteobacteria bacterium | reverse complement strand
GCAGGTATTGTGCCGCCAGTTCACGGTTGTCCGGCAGCGTGTAGTAGGCCTCGTCATCACCGTGCATGTTTTTGTTCAGCCGCTTGAAGATGTCGGTCACGGTGGAGACGTAGAGCACCTCCGGCTGACTGCGGGCCCATTCGGCAAAGGCATCCACATCACGCAGAAAACCGGGCTCACTGATGCCCCCCGTCTCGCCCGAAAAAAGCGAGTAGCTGATGGTGTAGAGCCCCGTCAGATGCGCCGTGGTGTAATCGGTGTCCGTGCGAAATTCGATGCGTTCATCAAAGTATTTCACAAACTCATCGTTGAGCTCGTTGCGCGGCACAAATGAGGCCAGCACCACCACCACGATGGTCATGCCCACCAACAGCGCCTTGTAGTGGTTCACGACAAAGTCACCCAGCCGGGCCATAAAATCGAACTGATCGCTGCTCACCGGCTTCACCCGCACCGGCAGAACCACCATCAATGCCGGCAACAGGGTGACTGAAAGAATAAATGAAGCCACTACCCCGATGGCCACCGTGTTGCCCATGTACTGAAACGGTGGCACCTCGGAAAAATTCATGGTCAAAAAACCGATGGTGGTGGTAAAGCTGGTGAGAAACACGGGTTGCAGGTTGATGCGCAAACTTTCGCGCATCGCCTCAAAGCGGGTACGGCCGTGACGCATCTCGAAGTAGAACGTCACCAGAATGTGCACCGAGTTGGCAATGGCCACCGTGAGAATAATGATGGGAATAGGGGCCGAGGAGGGCGTCAGCGGCATGCCCAGATAACCGCTGATCCCCATCGCGGCAAGAATGGAGAAAACAATCACCAGCAGGGTGACCACCGTGCCGGCAAAACCCCTGAGCAACAGACCGAGACAGACGATCATCACCGCGAAGCTGACAGGAATCAGGGTACTGGCATCCAGCTGTGCCGTCTCGGAAAAGGCGTTATTCATGAAGGTCAGACCGGTGAGGTGAACGCTGATATCCGGGTAGTTGGCTCGGATATCATCGGCCATCGCCCGCACAAAGTTCACTACCTCGGGCACCTCCTTCGTCTCGTCCACGCCCGGTAGCTGGATGGTAACGTTAATGGCGGTCACATCGCCTTCGGGGGAGATCAGCCGATGCCGCAGTAGCGGCTCGTTGATGGCAATGTCACGCACCTTCGCCAGCGCCGCATCAGAGAGATCTTCTGCCCCACTGACCAGATCGCGGACGGTAAGATCGTCCTCCTGCGCCTCGGTGTACTGGAAATCGGTAATGGAGTCGACGCGAATGGAGTAGGGAATCTGCCAGGCCTGCCGGGTGTACTTTTCCACCACCGCCAGCGTGTCACGGCTAAACACGTTGCCATCTGCCGGCGTGAGGACGATGAGTACATTGTCGTCCTTGGTGTAGGTCTGCTCCATCTCGTCGAAGGCGAGGAGTTGGGGATTGTCGGCACTGAAGAAGACGCGGTAGTCAGAGGTGAATTTCAGGTATTGCGCCCCGCCTGCAGCCAACACCACGGCGAGAAGAACCACAGGAATCAGCAACCAGCGTGCCCGGACTACCCAGTAGCCAAAGGCGTTTTCAAGTCGTTCCATCGGGCAAGCACTCCTTGTGTTGCATCGTCCGCAGCCGTCGCTATTCTTCCAGAGATTCAGGCTCAAAACCAAATAAAAAAAGGCCGATGCGAAAGCACCGGCCTGCGGAGTCTATCGAGTGAAATGTTAAACGGAGCTGAAATCCGCTCAGGAACGATTCGGAATCGGCGCCAACGGGGGGTGGTGGGGGAATGGCACGGGCGGTTGGCCGTGACCGTGGGGCATCGCCCCCGACTCATAACCGTGATGACCAGGTACCCGAGGATAACCTCGATTCTGACACCGGCTATGGCACTGGCTCTGGCCCAACTTGACCTTGACCAGCAGCGGGGCTCGGTCACGAATCAGCTCGATCTCGATCTCATCACCGGCATCGAAGTAATTCAGTACCTTGTACACATCAGCCATATTCCGCACCCGCTTTCGATCCATGCGCACAATCACATCCCCCTCTTTCAGCCCTGCAACGGCCGCCGGGCTCTTCTCCTCCACCTCGGAGATCAACATGCCGACATTCCCTGTTGCGCCAAAATATTTCCGCAAGCCATCGCTCAGCGGCTGGAGCATGACCCCCAGAAAACTGCCCCCGTGAGCCTCGCCGTGATGGTGTCCGGCCCGCGCCTGCCAGGAGCCCAGCACCACGCTTGCCTCCTGCTGCGCACCATCCCGCCAATAGCGCAACGGTAACGTCTCCCCGGGCTGATAACTGTGCACCAGCCACTGTAGCCGCCCGACGGAGTACAGCGGCCGACCATCAAGATCGAGCAGAATGTCACCCACTTGCAAACCGGCCTCTGCCGCCGGACTTGCCTGGACCACTTCGGTCACTTTCAGGCCATGATCAAGGTTGAGCTGTTGCAACTCATCAAAAGAGAGATCATCAACTGACACTCCCAGCCAGGGAGTCGAGGCAGGAGCATAGGCCGATGCCGGGAGGGCAATCAGAAAGGAGAGCAGAAAAAGAAAAACGGCGCTAACCAACACGGCATCAGCGCGGGCAAAGGTGGAGCGAATTGGCGCGTATTTCATCACGGCGACCTGTCCTTGTGTCATTGATTGGGTCTCTAGCATTGGATTCTGTATTGAAGATGATGACCTGCCCGCAACGGAGAGCCCGGGCGCCCCCGCTTGTAAGGCATCAGGGAGATGAACAAGGGCACCCGGTCGCGATCAGATCACTCACCACAGGCTCAGTCACAGTAGACCGGGCCATGGCCAAAGAGTTCTCCCCACCCCCAACTTTTTCTGTCCTACCACAGTGCCAAAGCGCTTTCAATCCGCCGCGCTATCTTTAAGACAGGAATATGGGGTATAATCGGCCGATTTTTCCACCCGCTCGTCCCAACCATCCTGGCTACCACGAGCCTGCAAATAGGCTAACTCTTCGATGTCGCAACCCTCTGACACCCCTTCATTTTCCGAACTTGCGCTCTCCGCACCCATCCTTCAGGCACTAAAAGATGTCGGCTACGAAGCCCCCTCCCCCATCCAGGCAGCAAGCATTCCACCGCTACTGGAGGGAAGGGATATTCTCGGTCAGGCCCAAACCGGAACGGGCAAAACCGCCGCCTTCGCGCTGCCCATTTTGAGCCGGGTGGATGTCACACAGAAACACCCTCAAGTGCTGGTGCTGGCACCTACGCGTGAACTGGCCATTCAGGTCTGCGAGGCTTTCCAGGCCTACGCCCGCCACATGAAAGGCTTCCACATTCTGCCGGTTTACGGCGGCCAGAGCATGAGCACGCAGCTACGCCAGCTCTCGCGCGGCGTGCATATTGTTGTTGGCACGCCAGGACGGGTGATGGATCACATCCGCCGCGGCACGCTCGATCTGAGCAAGCTGCAGGCCCTGGTACTGGATGAAGCGGACGAGATGCTCAAAATGGGCTTCGTCGATGACGTCGAGTGGATTATGGAGCAGAGCCCCGACAGCCGCCAGGTGGCGCTTTTCTCCGCCACCATGCCACGCGAGGTGCGCAAAATTGCCCAGCGCCACCTGAAGGATCCGGTGGAGATCAAGATCCAGTCGAAGACCTCCACCGTCAGCACCATCACACAGAAATACTGGCAGGTGACCGGCACCCACAAGCTCGATGCCCTGACCCGCATTCTTGAGGTAGAGGACTTCGATGCCATGATCATCTTTGTGCGCACCAAAACCGCGACTGTCGAGCTGGCGGAAAAACTTGAGGCTCGCGGTTACGCCACTGGCGCACTGAACGGCGATATGAACCAGGCCAGCCGGGAACAGACCATTGCCCGGCTGAAAAACGGCAAAATCGATATTGCCATCGCCACCGACGTGGCGGCCCGCGGCCTCGACGTGTCTCGCATCACCCACGTCGTCAACTACGACATTCCGTACGATGCGGAAGCTTACGTCCACCGCATTGGTCGTACCGGCCGTGCCGGCCGCACAGGTACCGCCATCCTGTTCGTCGCGCCACGCGAAAAACGGATGCTGCGCACCATCGAGCGCGCCACCCGGCAGGAGATCACCTCCATGAAACTCCCCACGCGGGAGGATGTGGCTGATCGCCGCGTGGCTCAGTTCAAGCAACAGATCACCGATGCCATCGAATCACAGGAACTCGCTTTTTTTGAAGAGGTGGTGGAACAGTACCAACAGGAGCACAACGTCAGCGCCACCGAAATCGCTGCAGCGCTGGCCTACATCGTACAAAAAGACCGCCCCCTGGTGCCCAAGGCCAACGAGATGCCCGCCCCCATGGAGCCACGCCGCGACAGGGACAGAAAAGAGAAGAAGCCTCGCCGTGACAGCCGTGATGCCGGCTCACAACGAGCAACTGAAGCGGGCATGATGCGCTACCGCATTGCCGTTGGCCGTGACCATGGCGCGCAACCCAAAAACATCGTCGGCGCCATTGCCAACGAAGCCGGCCTCGACAGCCAGCACATTGGCCACATCAAACTGCACGACAGCTACAGCACCGTTGACCTGCCGGAGGGAATGCCCAGCGAAGTGCTTCAGCACCTGAAAAATGTCCGCGTCTGTAACCAGAAACTCAACATCAGCACCGCGACCGACAATGGCAGCAGCGGTGGTGGCGACTATAAGCGCAGACCCAAAGGCACACTCTCCCGCAACAAGTCAGCCGGCGCCAAGCCGGTAAAAAAACGCACGCAATAACGCCCTCGTGGCTCAAGCCTGCGATCAATAAAAGGCCCGCACTCTCGCAGGCCTTTTTCTTTTCTGCACCCGGTTCCACGCTTCACAGCCAGGGGTTGTATAGCGGCACCTGGTGAAAGCGGGAGGTAATATCGCGCACGTACTCTCGATATAACGCCCCGTTAATCCCGCCATAACGGGACTCAAACTGCTGCTGCGGTATGCCTTCAGGCAAGTCACTCACATTAGGGAAAAAGAGTGATTCATCAACCAGCTCCAGCGCCATGCGCTGAAGTCGCAGGGCACCGCCATCGCTATCCATTGCGGTTTCCGCAAACCGAATACCCGTTTTATCCGCGGCGAGATCGACAAAACTGAACCCGCTGCCCCCACGTCCGGAATCCATCATCTCCTTCAGTTCACCCAGGGCAAAACTCACCCCGCTATCACTGATGACTTTTAACGCCGCTGAATAGATGAAGTGAAGACGCAAATCGGAACGATTGGCCAGCTGCGCGTGACGACGCCCGTAATCACTGCAATAGGCCAACGCCTCGGTGCTGACTTCACCCACAAAAGATTCAAACCGCGTGGAGCCGAGATAGATGGCCAACGCCATCAATGCCGCCCGATTCTCCGCCACAGCTTCGCCACCGAGTTGCGTCCGC